>JBAUXQ010000664.1:0-1622 GCA_049584355.1 Roseiarcus sp.
GCCTGAAGCGCCAGATGAGCCGGGCGGCGCCCGCGCCCGACCGTCTCATCCTGATGGGCGTGTTCGGCGCGCCGCAGGGCGTGCAGGGCGCGGTGCGGGTCAAGTCGCTGACCCGCGATCCCAAAGCCATCGGCGCCTACGGGTCGCTGACCGACGGCCAACGCGAGCGCGCCTTCGCCTTCGAGTCGCTGCGCCCGCTCAAGGACGACATGCTGGTCGCGCGGCTTAAGGGCGTTTCGACGCGCGAGGCCGCCGCGGCGCTGACCGGCGTCGAGATCTTCGCCCGCCGCGACCAATTGCCGCCGCCGAGCGACGACGAATTCTATTATGACGATCTCGTCGGCCTCGACGCCGTCGATAAGGCCGGCGCGCCGCTAGGGCGCGTCGTGTCGCTCATGGACTACGGCGGCGGCGACATTCTCGAGATCGCGCCGGCCGGCGGCGGCGAAACCCTGCTCCTGCCGTTCACCAAGCGGGTCGCCCCGACGATCGACTTCGACGCGGGACGGATCGTGATCGAGCCGCCGGACGAAGTCGAAGGCGAAGGCTAGCGTCGCCACTCCGGCGGCGCGTGGGCGGTTGCTAAGGGCGCGGGGGGCGGGTAGAGAACGTCTTCCGCCGGACCCTCATTCGGCGCCGACGTTTTCCGGATTCCCGGCCGTTCGTTCGAGGAGGCGCACTGCATGACGATGAGTTCCGAGACGGCCGCGGAAGGCCACGGGGGCGCCTCGGTTTCGAAGCGGGATTTCCTCTTTCTAATGACCGGGTCGCTGGCTGCGGTCGGAACCGCGGCGACGATCTGGCCGTTCATCGACCAGATGAATCCGGACGCCGCCACGATCGCCGCGGCCGGCCCGGTCGATATCGACATCCAGCAGCTTCAACCCGGCCAGCGGATCGTGGCGCTGTGGGCGGCGCGGCCGGTGTTCGTCGTCAAGCGGCCGGGGCCGGCGCTCGAGGAACTCAAAAATCCCAAATTGCTCGACGGTCTGCGCGATCCGAACTCCCAGGAGCCGCAGCAGCCGGCCTATGCAGCCAACTGGAGCCGTTCGATCAAGCCGGAGATTCTGGTGCTCGTCGGCGTCTGCACCCACCTTGGCTGCATTCCGCTGTTTGACCCGGAACCCAATGCGACCGACCCGGCGCCGGATTGGCCGGGCGGATTCTTCTGCCCCTGCCACGGCTCGAAATACGATCTCGCCGGCCGCGTGTTCCAAGGCGTTCCCGCGCCCTATAACCTCCCCGTTCCGCCCTATCATTTTCCCGACGACAAGACGGTCAGGGTCGGCGAAAATCCGCCCGGGCAGAGTTTTGATTTCAATTCGATTTTGCAGGTCTGAAGCCCCAGGATCGGCCGTGACAGGGGTCGGGCGAACGCGCTAAGCGTCGCCCGATGTTCGCCGCAACGGTCCTCACCCTTTTTCCGGCGATGTTTCCGGGACCGCTCGGCCAGTCGCTGGCGGGCGAGGCGCTGGCGCGCGGGCTTTGGTCGCTCGAGGCGCGCGACATTCGCGACCACGGGCTTGGGCGCCATCGCGCCGTCGACGACACGCCGGCGGGCGGGGGACCCGGCATGGTGATGCGCGCCGACGTGCTGGCGGCGGCCCTCGACGCGGCGGCCC
>JBAUXQ010000665.1:0-11468 GCA_049584355.1 Roseiarcus sp.
GCGCCAGGCTAGCAACGATCAATCCGCAACAAAGCGCGGAAACGAAACTGCCGCGGCTTTCGTGATGAGATCTGAGAAAGGTGTGCATCGCTCGGTCCTTCCGATTGAGATACGGAGCCCAGGAAACACGTCAGCCCACGAATTATTCGCGTCGATGCATCTTCGGCGAGCGCAAGCTCAATAAATAACGGGTCGCTCCCCCTTCGCTCGTCGCGCAATCATGTCTAATAGGGCGATGAGCGAAGCGAGCCGACGCGAAGTGCGGGCTGGGCTTGAGCCCTGCCTGGCGCGCCTTTGGCGATACGCGCTGGTGTTGTCGAAGGCGCGGGACGTCGCTGACGACCTCGTGCAGGCGACTTGCCTGCGCGCCATCGAGCGCGCCGATCAATTTGTTGCCGGAACGCGGGTGGATCGGTGGCTGTTCGCAATCCTGAGGTCGATCTGGCTTAATGAGGTTCGGTCGCGGCGGATTCGGGAAGGCGGCGGTTTCGTCGACCCCGAGGAGGTCTTGACGACAGACGGCGCACGTGAAATCGAAGTGAATATTACGGCTTCTGCGGTGTTAAGAGCGATCGGCCAACTTCCTGAGGCTCAGCGCGAAACGGTGTTGCTCGTCTATGGCGACGGGTACACTTACGCTGAAGCGGCGGCGGCTCTTGCGGTCCCGATCGGCACCGTCATGAGCAGGCTGGCCGCCGCGCGCGCAACCCTGGCGAAACTGAAATAGGAGCATACTTCAGTAAGACGATGACCGACGAAGACGCCGAACTTGTCGCTCTGATCGACAACGAACTCGACGAAAGCAGCCGAGGCCCGCTTCTGGCGCGCTTGGCGGCCGATGAGCGGTTGCGTCAGCGCTACGACGAACTGCGAGCGGCCGGCGCGCCGATCGCTGCGTCATTGGCGGAACTCCTCGGCCAAGCTCCCTTGGAGCGCCTGCGGGCGGCGATTCCAGTGGACGAATCCATTCGCCAGCCGCGGGGCGGATTCGCCGGCAACGGACTGCGACAGCTTGCGGCTGGCATTGCGATCGGGCTCCTGGCGGCAGGCGCACTCGCGTGGGTTGCGGCCAGCTTTGGGCTGCTCGAGGAACCTGATGACTGGCGTTCAGCCGTCGTCCAATACACCAACCTTTACACCGACGAGACCTTCAGTGCTTTGCACCCGGACCCCTCGCTGCAGGCAACTGAGTTGACCGCTGTCGGCGCGAAAGTCGGCGCCAAGCTGACGCCTGAAAACATCGCTCTCCCGGGCCTGCGATTCACCGTCGCGTTCATGCTCTCCTACGATGGTTCGCCGTTGGGCGTGATCGCCTACGTCGACCCCTCGGGCGCCCCGGTCTTGCTCTGCATCTTCGCCGATCGGGCGCCGGACGCCCCGATTCGCTCGGAGCGCCGGGACGATCTCTCGCTCGCTTGGTGGTCGAACAGCGGACGCAGCCATCTGGTCATCGGCCGCATCCCAGTGGAGCGGGCTGTCGCATTGGCGCAAACTCTGGAAAAGCGAGTCTAGAATTCGCCCCGCGACCGCTGACGTCGGCCAACACTAACGAGTAATTGAAGCCAACCAACGAAACGAATAAGCCCTCCTCCCCGAACGTTCATTCCAGGACAGAGAGGAGATCATGATCGCTCGCGAAAGAAGTATTTGGCGCTTCCGAATCGCCTGCGCCATTATGACGCTCGGTGTCCTTGCGCAGGTCCCTGCGCTTGCCGCCGGGCCGGCGAATTGGCGGATCAATCCGGCGCGAACCCACATCGCTTTCGCCATCGACGCCGTCGGCTATCCGCGCACGCACGGCCAATTCCACCAGTTCTCCGGACGCATCTCAGTCGATCTCGACCATCCGGACCGGAGCAGCGTGACTTTCCACGTGCAATCGCAGTCGGTGGACGTCGGCTCCCAGCCATTCGACGATTATTTGCGTTCGGCGGCGTTCCTTGACGCCGCGCAATTCCCCTCGATCGACTTCGTCTCGAAATCGGTTGAGAGGGTTGACGACCACACCGTCCGCGTGACTGGCGACCTGACGCTTCTCGGCGTAACCCGGCCGCTCAGCGTCGACGTCGCGGTGCAACGCGAAACGACCGGCGGCGGCGACCGGCTCGCCTTCGTGGCCAAGACCAGCATCGACAGGCTCGCTTTCGGCATGAATTCGGGCTTTCCGCTGGTCTCGCGCGAGGTCGAACTGGCGATCTCGAGCGAGGCCCTCGAGCTTTGACCCCCGAGGATAAGCCTTCGCGGTGGGGCGGGCTCATCATTTCGCTCCACTGGGCGGGGGCCGCAATCATTCTTGCGCTCATCGCGCTAGGGTGGGCGATGGTCTACGGCGGCTTCGACTCCGCCTCGACGTTTGACCTCTATCAGTGGCATAAGTCGTTCGGATTCGTCGCGCTTGCGTTGACCGCCGCGCGGCTCGCCGCCCGCTTCGCGGGCTCCGCGCCGCCGGCTCCCCCCTCCCCGCAGTGGGAGCGACGGCTTTCCGCATTCGCCCAGGGCTCACTCTACATCTTGACGCTTTGCGCGATCGTCTCGGGCTGGCTGGTCGTTTCGACGTCGCCGCTGCCCGTGCCGACCCGTTTCTTCGACCTGTTCGTCGTCCCGAACATAGCGCCGGCCGACCCGTCGCTGTTCGCCGGGGCCGTGCTCGCGCACAAGCTCAGCGCTTGGGCAATCGCGTTCCTGGTTGCGCTCCACGTCGCGGGGGCGCTCAAGCACCATCTCGTGAACCGTGACGACGTTCTGAGGCGAATGTCGCCGGGTTGGCCGAAGATCGGCTCCGCGCGCCGCTGAAGTCCGGCCGAAATCCTTCAGGCGTGGCCCTCGGCCGGAATTGCCGTCGCTGGCCGCGCCTAGGGGCCACCGTCCGCAATGCAAGAAAAAGCGACAGTCTCTTGCGATTATCAGAAACGTGCGCTAGTGTGGCTCCTAACGTACAGAAAGCCAGCGTCGCGGCATGGCGACCGGCCAGGCCCAGGGCGTCATGCTGTTTGACTTCGATCGCCTGTTAATCGGCCGGGCTCGGAGCGGAGCGTAAGTTTTGCCGGGATTCCGAGCTTAAGCCGTTGAAAAGTCTCGATTGGCGGAAGGGAAAACAATTTGGATTTCGTTGCGCTGGATTTGGATTTTGGGGCGCCGAATTTGGATTTTGTTGCGCTCGGCTTGGATTTTGCTGCGGCGGATTTGGATTTTGATGTCGGACGCGGAACGGCCTATTCGACGTCCTCGACCGCCACGGTGCGGCCCGATAGGCGCTGGGCGAGCGAAGCCTCCATGAACGGGTCGAGGTCCCCGTCGAGCACATCGGCAGGCGAACTCGATACGTGGCCGGTGCGAAGGTCCTTCACCATTTGATAGGGCTGCAGCACGTAGGAACGGATCTGGTGGCCCCAGCCAATATCGGTTTTGGAGGCCGCATCAGCGTTGGCCTTGGCTTCCCGCTTCTCCAGCTCGAGCTCATAGAGGCGGGCTCGCAGCATGTTCCAGGCGGTCGCCCGGTTCTTGTGCTGCGAGCGCTCCGACTGGCAGGCGACGACGATGCCGGTCGGCAGGTGGGTGATCCGCACCGCCGATTCGGTTTTGTTGACGTGCTGTCCGCCGGCGCCGGACGCGCGATAGGTGTCGATCCGGCAATCGCTTTCGTTGACCTCGATCTGGATCCGGTCGTCGACGACTGGATAGATCCAGACGGAGGCGAAGCTCGTGTGCCGGCGGGCGTTCGAATCGAATGGCGAGATGCGCACCAGGCGATGGACGCCCGACTCGGTCTTCAGCCAGCCATGCGCGTTGTGGCCCTTGACGACGATTGTCGCCGACTTGATGCCGGCCTCGTCCCCCGCCGTCTCTTCGATCAGCTCGACTTTGAACTTTCGCCGCTCCGCCCAGCGCGCGTACATTCTGAGCAGCATGCGCGCCCAGTCGCAGCTCTCGGTGCCGCCCGCCCCGGAATGCACCTCGACATAGCTGTCGTTGGCGTCCGCCTCGCCCGAAAGCAGCGCTTCAAGCTGGCGCCGTTCGCCCTCGGCCTTGAGCGCCCTGAGCGCCGCGATTCCCTCGGCTTCGACCGCGTGGTCGCCCTCGGTCTCGGCAAGGTCGACCAGGGTCGCCGCATCGTCGAGGTCGCGCTCAATTTTCGCCAGCGAGCCTAGCCGGTCTTCCAGCATCGTGCGCTCGCGCATCAGCTTTTCGGCGAATTCGGGATCGGTCCAGAGATTGGGATCTTCGGACTTGGCGTTCAGTTCGGCCAGACGCCGCGTCGCTGCCTCGACGTCAAAGATGCCTCCTCAGCAGTCCCACGGACTGCTTGATCGATTCGACCAACTGTTCGGCTTCGGCGCGCATGATCCCAACCATCAACCTGAAAACGAGAAGCGACGACCTCAGTCGCTCGCCCTTCGCTTAAGCGCCTGTCCGCGCCTTGAAGCGCGGAACAGCACGCGGATGAGCGGAGGGCGTCTTGTCTCATCACCCGGAGAATTCCGCTGCTCAGTAGAGACCGCCGGTCCCCGACCCAACCGATCGTTCGCTCCGGGACGAGGTCTGCGCCCCTTCGCCCCAGCCGCCGCCGTAGGTGTCCGGCGGTCCGGTGCCGGGCTTGAACGCCTCCATGATTGAGCCGGGCCCGGTCGCACGCATTCCACTGTGGACATCGACCGAAATGAGCTTGATGCCAGGCGGAATCCGGAAGGGTGTGTCGGGCGTGTCCTTGAGCGCCATCTTCATGAAGTCGCGGAAGATCGGCGCAGTGTAGAGCGCGGCCTGAGCGGCGCCGCCGAGGGAGCGCGGCTTGTCGTAACCCATGAAGACGCCGAATGCGAGGTTTGGCGAGTAGCCGACAAACCAGAGGTCCTTCGCATCATTGGTGGTGCCGGTCTTGCCGGCAAGGTGCTTGCCTACTTCCTTGATCGCGATGCCGGTGCCGCGCTGGATGACGCCTTCCATGATGGAGGTGACCTGATAGGCGGTCAGCGGGTCGATCACCTGTTCGCGCTTGTCGATCAAGCGCGGTTCAGGCTGGTTTTCCCACGTCGGCGCGTCGCACCCTTCGCAGACGCGTTCGTCGTGCTTGTAGATCGTATTGCCCCAGCGATCCTGGATCCGGTCGATCAGCGTCGCCTTCACCCGCTTGCCGCCGTTGGCGAACATCGAATAGCCGGTGATCATCCGCAGTACCGTCGTCTCGCCCGCGCCGATCGCCATCGACAGGAACGGCGGCAGATTGTCGTAGATGCCGAAGCGCTTGGCGTATTCGACAACCAGCGGCATGCCGATGTCGCGGGCGAGCCTGATCGTCATCAAGTTGATCGAATGCTCAACCCCGAACCTGAGCGTATGCGGCCCTCCGGACGTGCCTTCGAAGTTTGCCGGAGTCCACAGTTGCCCGCTGCCGTCGTCGATCTGGACCGGAGCGTCGAGAAGGGTCGAGGTGGGCGTATAGCCGTTATCCAGCGCCGCGGCGTAGACGAAGGGCTTGAACGAGGAACCCGGCTGGCGCTGCGCCTGGGTCGCCCGATTGAACTCGGACTCGTCAAATGAAAATCCGCCGACCATCGCGAGCACGCGCCCGGTGAACGGATCCATCGCGATGGCGGCGCCCGACACTTCCGGAATCTGCCGCAGCCGATATTCTCCGTCGCGGCCAACGACCGGCTCGACATAAAAGATATCGCCCGGTTTGACCAAGCCCTTTGGCCTCCTGCCCGTCCACTTGACCCCATCGAGCGTCACCGAGCCGGTCTTGCGGTCGGCGACGATCGCGCCGGACTTGTCGCGCTCCGGCTGGATTCCGATCCGCATGGCGGTGTCGCCGACGTCGAGCGCCACCGCCAAGACCCAAGGCTTGATGTCGCCGTAGGCCGGAATATCGGCCAGCGGGACGCCCCAATCCTGGCTGATGTCGATGGTCTTGAGCGTGCCGTGCCAGCCATAGGCCTCATCATAGCGCACGAGGCCGTCGACCAGCGCCTTGCGCGCCATCAGCTGAACTTTCGGATCGAGAGTCGTGCGAACCGACAGGCCGCCCTCATAGAGCTTTTGCTCGCCGTAGCGTTCCAACAATTCGCGTCGAACCTCCTCGGCGAAGAAACCCGCGGCGATCGAATTCGGCGTCAGCACGCGCGGATTGACCACCAACGGCTCAGCCCGAGCCTCGTCCGCCTGTTTGGCGGTGATGTAGTGATCCTCCTCCATGCGCCCGATGACGTAGTTGCGCCTTTCTACTGCGCGGTCATGATCGCGGAACGGGTTCAGCGAACTCGGCTCCTTTGGCAAAGCCGCGAGATACGCGACTTCGGCGATGCTCAGCTCGTGCACCGACTTGTTGAAATAATTGAGCGCCGCAGCGGCGACCCCGTAGTTGGAAAGGCCGAGATAAATCTCGTTGAGGTAGAGCTCGAGAATCTTTTCCTTCGAGTAGGCGGACTCGATTCGCATACTCAGCAGGATCTCGCGGATCTTGCGATCGAAAGTTCGGTCCGAGTTCAAAAGAAAATTCTTCGCCACCTGCTGGGTGATGGTCGAGGCGCCCTGGATGTGTCGCGAACCCTGCGCGTAAATGAGACCTGCGCGCAGGATTCCTTCGGGATCGACGCCATAGTGGCTGTAGAAGTTCTTGTCCTCGGCCGATATGAACGCTTCTTTCACCAGGGCAGGAATCTCGTCCGCCGGGAGATAGAGCCGTCGCTCGCGCGAATATTCCGCGAGCAGGCTCCCGTCAGCCGCGTGCACGCGCGTCATGACTGGCGGCTCATAGTTCTTGAGCTGCGTATAGTCCGGCAGGTCCTGCTCATATTTCCAAACGACGCCGGCAAAGACAGCCGCCACCACGACGAACAGCAGCGCGCCGGTAGCAAATATGAAGCCGATAATGCGAACGATCCCGCGCATCTCTCGATCGAAGCCTTCCATTGCGCCCGTCGGCGAGCGCTCGGGGCGTCGAGACGAACTTTAACTTCAGCGCCTCGAAGGCGCGCAGTCTACGAGGCCGATCTACAGCCCTTCCCTTGGGCGCCCCGATCCGGCCCGGAATCGAACCCGGCGGGCCGGTCCGGTGTCCTTCTCGACTTGGGCGAATCTATGATCGAGGCGTCTCGGGCCGCGCATGCCAATAGCCCGGCGCGCCCGCTGCGCGCAAGCCTTAATGCCCTGGCGGCGGCGGCGCCTGCGCGCCGGACAGAGCAATCCCTGGGTCGCCCGGTGGGACGCCTGCCGGCTTCTCGGTTCCAGAAAAGAAGGCGTCGATGGCGTTGACCATGGCCGCAGCCGCCCTAGCCCGCCAGTCTGGGGAGGTCAGGGACTGCACGTCCTGAGGGTTCGAAAGGTAGCCGAGCTCAACGAGGACGGAGGGAAATTCTGGCGCCTTCAGGACGACGAAGCCTGCCGAGCGTTCCGGGTTGTGATTGAGCTTCGCCGCCCCGCGCAGGTTGTCAACGAGACCGCGCGAGAAGATGTGGGCGTAAGTCCGGGTCTCTCGCCGTTTGAGGTCGAACAGGATATCGGCGACACCTGGATCATCAAGCCGTTTGCGCCCGCCGGGGACTCTGTCGGCGGCATTCTCGCGCGCGGCAATGCGCGCGGCCTCCGCATCGGAAGCGCGGTCCGCCACGGTATAGACCGTGGAGCCGCTGACGTCTGCATCCTCGCTCAACGTGTCGGCGTGGACGGAAATGAACAACGATGCGTTGGCGGCGCGGGCGATATCGACCCGATCTTCGAGATCCACATATTGGTCGCCGGCGCGGGTCATTAAAACCTTGTAGCGCTTCGCCGCATCGAGCTGTCGCTTCAGTTCGGCGCAGAATTCATAAACCAGCGTCTTTTCCTGCACGCCGCCGAGTCCATTGGCGCCGCCGTCAATGCCGCCGTGCCCCGGATCAAGGACAATCACCGGCGGCTGCGCAAGCGCAGGCGCGTCAGGCGCGCTTGCAGTTGGAACGGCCGGCGAGCGGACGAGCGCAGCAAAAGCGGAGGGATTGCAGGGCTTCAGTTCGATCGTAAGCCGGGCTGCGGGCGCGCCGTCGACGATTGGCGTGGTCGAAACGCCGGCAGGACAGGCCGTGCGCGCGAGGTCGATGACGATCCGGGATTTGCCGGCCGCGAGCAAGCCGAAGCGGAAGTCCTTTACCACCGAATCGTCGCGCAGCGCGCCGACCCGGCCGACCGACGGGTCGAGGCGGAAGCTGACCTCCGGCATGTCGATAACAATGCGATCGGGCGCGGCCAAGGCGGACGCGCTCACATCGACCGATCGCGAAAGGTCGAACACAAGCTTGGCCCCACCCTGATCCTGTGAGAGCCGCGCGGCGACTGCAACAGGCGCGCCCGCTTCGACCGCGACGGCGCGCTGGAGCGGGGCCGCCATCAACGTCAGAGCAGCAAGAGCCGTCAAGCGTCCCGATCGCGCCATTCAGCTTCCCCTCGGCGCCGCGCGCCATCGCGCTATAGAGCCAATGTCGCCGCCACGCAATCGGTCGGCGTTTCAGGCTGGGTCGCGCCCACCTGGCCTGAGCTGGGCAGCGCGAGCAAAAATGAGCGCGCCAAGTCTTTACGACGAGTTAACCGGGTCCGGGCGCGCGGTCTTGGGTCCTGGTGAAGGAGCGCGGCGGCGCGCGCCCCCAAGAAGTACAAATGTGAAAAGAACTTGCCAAGGCGCGCGGCGGCGCCTATTTAAGGTGCGTTACGAATTCGGACCGAGTTCGCGCGGTCGACTTGCTCGTTGGTTGAGCGAGGCGTTTGGCGGGACCGTCATGCGACGGCCTGCGGCTGGCGCGGATAACGTCGGGGCGGGTTGTCGGCCCGTCGGTCGGCTCGCCTCTGTGATCCGCCGACGAGGCTCTGCGCAGGAAGATTGCGGGCAGAAAGCAACGGATCGACCTGCCGGACAACGGCTGGCGGCGCGTCCTGGATCGTGACATCGGCGTCATTCGGCGCCGCTTGAATGGCGACGAGCCGTGCCACGCCTTGTTTTCAGGATGACGATGTCCCGATGGCGAAACCACCACCCTCCCGCCGCAATCCGTGCGGCGCGGACGGTTCGTGGCGCTGCGGGCGGGTGTCGTCAGCCCACTGAAACGGCTGCGCTCGTTTCCGAATCTCCAAATTTCCCCATCTCCAACATAGACGCCACGCGCGGCGCGGCCGGGCGGCCCACTGGGCCCTCGCGGCGAATTTTCACGCGTGGCGAGAGAGTTTGCCATGGCCAACAAAATGATCATCGACGCCTCCCACCCGGAGGAAACCCGGGTCGTGGTTCTGCGAGGCAATCGGGTCGAGGAATTTGACTTCGAGTCAGCGAGCAAGAGGCCGCTGCGGGGGAATATCTACCTCGCCAAGGTTACCCGGGTAGAGCCGTCGCTCCAGGCCGCTTTCGTCGACTATGGCGGCAATCGCCACGGCTTTCTCGCCTTCTCCGAAATCCATCCGGACTATTACCAAATTCCGGTCGCCGATCGACAGGCGCTTCTTGAGGAGGAAGCCCTGTCCCAGCGCGAGGAGGACGAAGAGGCCAATGGCGAACGACGCAGCCGGCGTCATCGGCGCCCGCGGCGCCAAGAGGTCGAGGCGCGCGTCGGGGCGAGTGAAACCGTTTCGGAACCCACCTCCGCAGATGAATTGGGCGCGGACGAATCCGCTCCTGCTTTCCCGTCGGGGAATGCCGAGGAGAATTCGCCCGAGTTGGGCGACGCTGGCGTGCACGCCGAGATCGCCGCTCCGCCAGATCCGGCCGTCGAGCCTTCAGGCGGCGACGCCACAGATAGTTCGGGCGCGGACGCGCCGCCTGAAGCGGCAAATGACGATTTAACGTCAGCCGAGTCGGCGCCGGAAACGACGTCCTTCGAGGGCGCCTCGGGCGCCGCCGCCGTCGACGAACGCGCCGGCCCGGCCACGCGCGCGAACGACGTCGATCACGACGAAAACCACCACGAGGATGACGATCACGAAGTCACGACGCTCGAGGGCGGCTCCGAGGAGCGCATAGCGCCGAGCCGTAGGCAGCGCGTCGAGGATGAAGGCGAGGCGGTCGAGCAGATCGGCGGCGACGCCTTGGAGGAGCTTCCACGCCGCGCGCCGCGCTTGCGCCGCCAGTACAAGATTCAGGAGGTCATCAAGCGCCGGCAGGTTCTGCTGGTCCAAGTCGTCAAGGAGGAACGCGGCAACAAGGGCGCGGCGCTGACGACTTACCTCTCGCTGGCCGGGCGTTATTCAGTTTTGATGCCCAATACCGCGCGCGGCGGAGGCATTTCGCGCAAAATCACCAACGCCCAGGACCGCAGCCGACTGAAGGGAATCGCCGAGGAGCTCGATGTTCCCGAGGGCATGGGGGTCATTCTCCGCACCGCTGGCGCTTCACGCACCAAGGCCGAGGTCAAGCGCGACTTCGAGTATTTGCTGCGGATGTGGGAAACCGTGCGGGAGACGACGCTCGCGTCGAGCGCGCCGACGCTCGTCTACGAAGAAGGCTCGCTCATCAAACGGGCGATCCGCGATCTGTACAGCAAGGAAGTCGAAGAGATCGTGGTCGCCGGCGAGGCCGGCTATCGCGAAGCCAGGCAGTTCATGCGGCTCCTCATGCCGAGCCACGTCAACAGCGTTGAACTCTATCGCGACACCCAGCCGGTCTTCGCCAAGGCTGGCGTCGAGTCGCAGCTCGATGCGATGTTCTCCAACCAGGTGACGCTGAAGTCGGGCGGCTACATCGTCATCAACCAAACCGAGGCGCTCGTAGCCATCGACGTCAATTCGGGCCGATCGACGCGAGAGCATAATATCGAAGATACCGCGTTGCGCACCAATCTCGAGGCCGCCGACGAGATCGCGCGCCAGCTGCGTCTGCGGGACCTCGCCGGGCTGATCGTCGTCGACTTCATCGACATGGAGGAGTCGCGCAACAATCGCTCGGTCGAAAGACGGATCAAGGACGCGCTGAAAAATGACCGCGCGCGCATCCAGGTCGGCCGCATCTCGCACTTCGGCCTGCTCGAAATGTCGCGTCAGCGCATCCGCACGGGCGTTCTCGAAGGCTCGACGGTGGTTTGCCCGCACTGCCAGGGCTCCGGCGTCGTCCGATCGACGGCGTCGATCGCCTTACACGTGCTCCGCGTGCTCGAAGACGCGCTAATCAAGAGCGCGACCCACGACATCACGATGCGCACGCGCACGCCTGTCGCGCTTTACATTCTCAACCAGAAGCGCGCCAATCTGCGTGACCTCGAGCGCCGGTTCGGCGTCGCGATCGCCATCGAGGCGGACGATACGCTGACTGGCGCCAACTACCACGCAATCGAGCGTGGCGAGCCGGCGGTCGGCGTCAAGAGCGAGGTCGAGCCGCCGAAATCGTTGGCGGACGACTTTGCCACAATCGTCGAAGAGCCAGCGCCGGTCGATGAGGACCCAGAGGAAATTCCCGAGGGGCCAAGCCAAGTGGGTCAAGAGGTCTCGGATGTGAGCGACCCGGCGGGCGGCCCCTCGCT
>JBAUXQ010000666.1:0-1786 GCA_049584355.1 Roseiarcus sp.
GCTTACGGACTGGCCTTCGAACAGCGATTGGCGATGGTTCGAACGATGCGCGCTGTCGGCGTGTCCTCGTGCGCGCTCGTCGCCGCGATGTTCGGTGAATTGGCGCTGCTGGCGCTGGCCGCCGGGAGCGCTGGCGTCGCGGCCGGCTACGGGCTTGCATCCGCGCTCCTGCCCAATGTCGCCGCCAGTCTCGACGCGCTTTACGGCGGACAGGTGTCGGGAAGGCTGACGCTCGATGGGAGATGGCTGCTCTCGGGTCTCGGCATCGCCCTCCTCGGCGCGCTCGTCGCGGCGGCGGGCGGCCTCTGGAAAGCGCTTCGCCTGCCTGTTCTGGTCGCCTCTCAACCCTTCGCGTGGCGGAAAGCGCAGCAACGCTTCATGCGGTGCCGGGCGCTTCTTGCGCTGCTTGCCTTTGCCGCGTCGCTGGCGGCGTATCTTTGGGGTCAAAGCCTCTATTCGGGTTTCGCGGTGATCGCCGGGCTGCTGCTCGGCGCTGCGCTGCTGTTGCCGATTCTGCTCGCCGGCGCCTTGCGCCTTGGCGAGACCCGCGCGAGCGCGCCGCTGGCGCAATGGTTCTGGGCGGACAGCCGGCAGCAACTTCCCGGGCTCTCGCTTGCTTTGACGGCCCTGCTGCTGGCCCTGGCGACCAATGTCGGCATCGGCGGCATGGTTGAAGGCTTTCGCCAAACCTTCACGCATTGGCTGGACGGACGGCTGGTCGAGGAAGTCTATTTCGAAGCGGCGGGTGCGGCGGAAGCCCAGCGGATCGAATCGTGGCTCTCGACGCGGCCGGACGTCTCGGCGGTGCTGCCGACGGCGAGAACGACCGTCAGGCTTGCCGGCTGGCCGACCCAGGTCGTCGGGATGACCTCTCATGAGACCTCCCGATCGCACTTCCCGATGCTCGCCCAGTTGGCCGATTCCTGGGATGAGGTGAAGCGTGGCGACGGCGTGCTCGTCAGCGAACAGCTCGCGCGCCGCCTGGATCTCGCCCTCGGGTCAGAACTCGCAATTCCCACGGCGGGCGGGATCTGGCGCCCAACAATCGTCGGCGTCTTTCCCGATTACGGCAATCCGAAGGGACAACTGCGGATCGACATCGATGCGCTGACGCGGCGCTGGCCCGACGCGCCGCGGGTGACGTTCGGATTGAGGGTTGCGCCGGACGCGGTTTCCCGACTGATCGTGGCCATGCAAAGCCAGTTCGGCGCGCAGATCGTCCGCATCGCCGACCAGGCCGCCATCAAGAAAATCTCGACGCGGATCTTCGAACACACATTTGCGGTGACGGCGGCGCTCAGCACGCTTACCCTCGTCGTCTCGGCCATCGCCTTGCTGGCGAGCCTGACGACGCTCGGCGACATCCGTCTGGCGCAAGTCGCGCCCGTCTGGGCGGCGGGCGTGCCGCGGCGCCGCCTGGCGCAGCTCGAATTCCTGAGAATCCTTCTGCTCACCGCCTCCACCGCCGTCGTCTCGTTGCCGCTCGGGCTCGCCATGGCGTGGTGCCTGGTGGCGGTGGTCAACGTGTAGGCCTTCGGCTGGCGCCTTCCGTTCTATTTTTTTCCCGGGCAGTGGCTCGAGATTCTGGCGCTTGCGCTGCTGACGGCGACAATCGCCGCAATGGCGCCGATCATCCGTTTCGCCCGGACCACGCCGGCGGAGTTGGCGAGGGTTTTTGCCAATGAGCGCTAGGCGGATGGTGTTGGTCGTTCTTGCCGCGCTGGCCTTGGTCGCGACGCCGACGGCCTTCGCCGAAGGGATCGACAAAGGGTTCGCGGGGCTGGGT
>JBAUXQ010000667.1:0-3233 GCA_049584355.1 Roseiarcus sp.
ACGCAGCGCGCTTCTCGAATCGCCGACCGAGTAGGGATCGGCCGCGTTCTGCGGCCGAGGAACGACATCGCCTAAAGATAGACGACACACGCGCCCTTGAAAGTGATCTCATCGCGGCCATTTCGGCTGAAAGCTCGCCCCCGCGCTCGCAGAATGCCCGTTATTGGCGTAATTGCAGTCGTCAACTGCGGCGCCGACCTACGCCCGCCATCCGCCCAAACCCGCCGTTTCCAGTGCGCCGTCCGAGGTGAGCGCCGACGTCGCGGCGGGGTGAGCAGAAAAATCGACAATTTCTTGCGCTATTCAGAATGGCCCTGATAAGGTCTCCTTGGTCGTCTGGATCCGGGCAAATGGGTTCAGGCGAAGCAAGGAGGGCTGCGCTCGAACCCGTTTGACCTGCGCCAATTGTTGAATGTCTGGGCAAAGTCGGAAGCGGGGACGACGGCATCTCAATTTCGTGGCTCAAGTCGTTGAAAAGTCTGGATTCGAGGAAGGAAAGTCCATTTGGTTTTCGTTGTGCCGGGCTTGGTTTTTGTTGCGGAAAATTTGGTTTTTGTTGCGCCCGGCTTTGATTTTGTTGCCCTGGATTTGGATTTCGTCGCCCCGGATCGGCGCTCGCAACCTTATGGCGTGAATCGTACGTTGGTATAATGGTTTAACGGCTCGACTGGATGTGATTTCTGAGCACAGGATAGACCTGCGACTCCCAGCGCTTGCCGTTGAAGACGCCATAGTGGCCGACGCCCGCCTGCAAATGATGGGTCTTCATGTAGGGCCTTAAGCCGGAGCAGAGGTCCTGCGCCGCCAGCGTCTGGCCGGCGGCGCAAATGTCGTCCTTCTCGCCTTCGACCGTCAGAAGGAAGGTCTTCTTGATCGCTCTGAGGTCGATCGGTTCGCCTCTGTAACGCATCTGCCCGAGCGGCAGCAGGTAGCGCTGGAACACCTGATCCACGGTCTCGAGATAGAAGTCGGCGCTCATGTCCATGATGGCGAAATATTCCTTGTAGAAATCGCGGATCGCGTCCGCCTTCTCGATGTCGCCGGCGACGCGATGGTGAAAGAGGTCGACGAAGGATTTCGAGTGCCGATCGGCGTTCATGCTCATGAAGGCGCAGAGCTGAAGAAAGCCGGGATAGACGCGGCGCCCGCGGCCTTCGAACTTGGCCGGCACGGTTCCGATCATATTCGCGCGGAACCATTCGATCGGCTTCTCCTGGGCGAGCTCGTTGACCTTCGTCGGCGAGATGCGGGCGTCGATCGGACCGGCCATCAACGTGAGACTCGCCGGCTGGACCCCGTCGCGCTCGCGAGCCATGACCGCGGTCGCCGCGAGCGCCGAGACGGTCGGCTGGCAAACGGCGACGACGTGGCAATCCTCGCCGATGAAGCGGACGAAGTCGATCAGGTGGCTGGTATAGTCCTCGAGCGTGAATTCGCCGTCCTCGAGCTTGACGTTGCGCGGGTTGATCCAGTCGGTGATGTAGACTTGGTGGTCGCGCAGCAGCGTGCGGATCGTGCCGCGCAACAGGGTGGCGAAATGGCCCGACATCGGCGCGACCAGGAGGATCTTGGGATCGTCCTCGCCGCCTGCTTTGCGGAAATGGAGCAGCTGGCAGAACGGCGTCCATAGGGCGCCGCGCTCTTCGACCGGAATCGCCGCGCCGTTGATCTCGACGCTTTCGATTCCATAGTCGGGGCGAGCATGGGTAAAGCCGGCGAGCGCCACCAGCTCGTAATAGGCGCTCATCCGCCGCCATGGCGACGCCGTCGGATGCGCGGCCCAGGCGCTCAGGATCGTATTTGCGTTCTGGGCCAACTGACGCACGCGATCGCCGACGTCGGCCATCCCTTGATACGCGTCGTACATCATCAAATTGCCCAAGCTCTGGCCCAAAGTTAGCAAACGCTATGCCATCGGCTTGTGGCACGTCCTTTGCTAAACCGCCATTGGATGGATTTGATTTTCCTATCCGCCCTGGACCGCCCAAATGTCGCAAACGACGCTGACCTTGAGCAGCAAGAACTATTCGTCCTGGTCGATGCGAGGCTGGCTAATGGCCAAGCTCGCCCGGATCGATTTCGAGGAAGTCATCATCGCCCCCGACGACGCGGGCGCGCGGGCCGAGATCCTGCTCTTGTCGCCGTCGATCCTCGTTCCCTGCCTGACCTATAAGGGCATCCGGGTCTGGGACACCCTGGCGATCGGCGAATTTCTGAATGAAATCGCGCCAAAAGCCGGACTTCTGCCTAAAGATCAGGCAGTTCGCGCCCACTGCCGCTCAATTTGCGGCGAGATGCATTCCGGTTTCGTCTCGCTCAGGCAGGCGCTGCCGATGAACATCAAGGCTTCTTTCCCCGGCTTCAAGATCTGGTCGAAGGCGCGCGCCGACATCGACCGGATCGTCATCATCTGGAGCGAATGCCTTCAGGCCTATGGCGGCCCGTTTCTGTTCGGCAAAATCTCGATGGCCGACGCGATGTATGCGCCGGTCGTGAGCCGCTTCCGCACCTATGGGATCAGGCTCGATGGGGAATTGAAGACCTATGCCGAGCGGATCTGGGACTTGCCGGCGATGCAGGAATGGCGTGCGGCGGCGCTCGCCGAGAAGGAAGAGATCGAGGAGCTCGAGGTCGAGTTCTAGAGTCGGTCGCGCCTGCCGTGATTGCGAGAAGCCATAGGGCGTCTTTCGACGCCCTATGGCTCGTGACGGCGGCTCAGTCGTCCTTGCCTTCGTACTTGAAAGACACCTTGAGCTTGGTGCGGAAGGCTTCCACCTTGCCTTTTTCGATCACCAGATCCTGCTCGACGACCTCGGCCACCCGCAGGTCTCTCAGGCTGAGGGCGGCGCGCTCGACTGCCGCTTTGGCGGCCTTCTCCCAGGATTCGGTGCTCGTACCGACCAGTTCGACCACTTTATAGACGCTCTCCGCCATCGGACCCTCCCTCTCGCGCGCGCCGGTTTCCTTGAAATGGCCGCGCCGCCGGTAGCTTGCGGCTCCAACGCCTGCGGGGTCAAGCCGCGATTTTTGCCAGTTTCACTGCCTGTTCAGATGCGCAGCGGGGAAGTAGAGACCCAGCAATCGGCGGTCCCACCATTGGCCCGCTGCATGCTCCTCGGCTCCGGCGTAGGTGTAGTCGTAAAACTCCGCCCGCACATAAGTCGGCGGCTTGTCGGGAAAGGGGTTTGTCTCCAAGAGCGCCGTCACCGAGGGCTCGTTCTCCAGGAGGCGGG
>JBAUXQ010000668.1:0-2543 GCA_049584355.1 Roseiarcus sp.
CTCCTCACCTGCGGGTCGGTCGACGATGGCAAGTCGACGCTGATTGGGCGATTGCTGTACGAGCAGAAGCTGATCCTCGACGACCAGCTGTCGGCGCTCGAACGCGACTCGAAGAAATTCGGCACGACTGGCGACGACATCGACTACGCGCTCCTCGTCGACGGGCTCGAAGCCGAGCGCGAGCAGGGCATCACCATCGACGTCGCCTATCGCTACTTCGCCACCGCGCGGCGCTCGTTCATCGTCGCCGATACGCCCGGCCACGAGCAATATACCCGCAACATGGCGACCGGGGCGTCCAACGCCGACCTCGCGATCGTGCTGGTCGATGCGCGCAAGGGGTTGCTCACGCAGACCCACCGCCATTCGATCATCGTGTCGCTGCTCGGCGTGCGCCACGTCGTGCTCGCGGTCAACAAGATCGACCTTGTCGACTATGACGAGCGCATTTTCCGCGACATCGTCATCGCCTATCGCAAGTTCGCCGAGCCGCTCGGCTTCCGCTCGCTGTTCGCGATTCCGATCTCGGCGCGCTTCGGCGACAATATCTCCTCGGTCAGCCTGAAGACGCCTTGGTATCAGGGCGGCCATTTGTTGCAGCGGCTCGAAACCACCGAGGCCGAGGAGGACCGCCGAAGCGCCCCATTTCGCCTGCCGGTGCAATGGATCAACCGCCCGCATCTCGATTTCCGCGGCTTCGCCGGCACGATCCCGAGCGGGCGCGTGGCGCGCGGCGAGCCGATCGTCATCGCCGGATCGGGGAAGCAATCGACGGTGAAGTCCATCCTCGTCTCCGACGAGGAGAAGGACAGCGCCGAAGCGGGCGACGCAGTGACGCTGACGCTCGAAGACGAGGTCGACATTGCCCGCGGCGACGTGCTTGCGCACCCGGTGAGCCGGCCGGAGGTCGCTGACCAGTTCACCGCGCATTTGATCTGGATGAGCGCCGACGCCATGTTGCCCGGGCGCTCCTATCTGATGAAAATCGGCGCCCGCACCGTGCCGGCGCAAGTCACCGAGCTCAAGCACCGCATCGACGTCAACAATTTCGACAAGCTTGCCGCCAAGAGCCTTGCCCTCAACGAAGTCGGCTTCTGCAACGTCGCAACGACCATGCCGGTCGCCTTCGACGCCTATGCCGACAATCGCGACACCGGCGCCTTCATCCTTATCGACAGGGCGACCAACGAGACGGCGGCGGCGGGGATGATCGCCCATGGGCTCAGGCGCGCGACCAACGTTCACCGGCATGGGCTTTCGGTCACGCGCGACGCGCATGCGGCGCAGAAGCACCAGAAGCCGGCGATCCTCTGGTTCACCGGGCTTTCGGGGGCGGGCAAGTCGACGATCGCCAACCTGGTCGAGGCGAAGCTTCACGCGCGCGGCGTGCATACGACGCTGCTCGACGGCGACAATGTGCGCCACGGCCTCAACAGGGATTTGGGTTTCACCGCCGCCGACCGGGTCGAGAACATCCGCCGGGTCGGCGAGGTGGCGAGGCTGATGACCGACGCCGGGCTCATCGTGCTGTGCTCGTTCATCTCTCCGTTCCGGGCCGAGCGGCGACTGGTCCGCGACACCGCGTCGGAGGGCGAGTTCATCGAGATCTTCGTCGACACGCCGCTCGAGACCGCGATCGCCCGCGATCCCAAGGGCCTGTATCGGCGAGCGCTGGCCGGCGAGATCAAGAACTTCACCGGCGTCGACCAGCCCTACGAGGCGCCCGAGGCGCCGGAGCTGATCCTTGATTCCGCGGCAGAGACGCCGGAGGCGCTCGCCGACCGTGTCATTGCCGAGCTTGAACGGCGCGGGCGGATTGTGGCGTTATAGACGCGGCGGCGAATGCCGCTTCTGGCCAGCACGGGGCTCGCATGCTTACGCTCTACTACGCCACCAACACCTGCGCGCTCGCGTCGCATATCGCGCTCGAAGAAGCGGGCGCGGCGTTCGAAACCCGCTGGGTCGACTTCGGCGCCGCCGAGCAGACCAAGCCCGAGTATCTCAAGATCAATCCGAAAGGCCGGGTGCCGGCGCTGGTCACCGAGCACGGCGTGCTGACCGAAACGCCCGCCATTCTCGCCTATATCGCCCAGCGTTATCCCGAGGCCGGGGTCGCGCCGCTCGACGATCCGTTCGCCTTTGCTGAGCTGCAGGCGTTCATGAGCTATCTGTGCGCAACGGTGCATGTCGCGCATGCCCATCGCGCCCGCGGCTACCGGTGGGCGGACGATCCGGCGGCGTTCGAGGCGATGAAGAAGAAAGTCCCGCAGTCGGTCGGCGCCTGTTTCGCGCTGATCGAGAAGGGGATGCTGCGGGGCCCGTGGGTCATGGGCGACGCCTATACGATCGCCGACCCCTATCTTTTCACCCTCGCCCGCTGGATGGAGATCGACGGCGTCGACCCCAACGCATTCCCGCGGGTGCTCGACCACCGCGACCGGATGGCCGAGCGCCCCGCCGTCCAGCGGGCGCTCGAGAGCGAGGGGCTGGCGTAGCGTCGGCCGCGCGCGCGACCGGCAGCGCCCTCACCCCTGCCCCTCTCC
>JBAUXQ010000669.1:0-4108 GCA_049584355.1 Roseiarcus sp.
TCGGTGATCCATTTTCCGCCGGTGACGCTGATCAGGCCGCCCTTCAGGATCGAGAGCATGCCGAGCGTCACGACGATCGCCGGAATGCGCAGATAGGCGACGACGGCGCCCTGGGCCGCCATGACCGCGACGCCGAGGACGAGGGGGACGAGCCAGCTCACGAGGATGGGCGCGCCCGCCACCGCGAGCGAGCCGCTGATCGTCGCCAGTACGCCGATCAGCGCGCCGACCGAAATGTCGATGTTGCCCGATATGATCACCATCGACATGCCGATCGCGGCGATGGCGATATAGGCGTTGCCGAGCAGAAGGTCGGAAAGATTGCGGGTCGCCAGAAAGCGCGGGTTGATGAAGCCGACGACGACGGCCAGGCCGATCACGGCGAGCGCGAGCAGCGCTTCCTGCGAAGCAAAGCGCCTCAGGCCGCCGCTCTGCGCCCGCGCTGCGCCGGCAATCGCCGCCGCGCTCATGCCGCCTGTCCCACGCTCGCCGCCTCTCCCATCATCGCCGCCCCGACCGTCTCGGAGGTCGCGTGCGCGCGATCAAACTCGGCGACAAACCGTCCCTCGCGCATGACGAGCACCCGATCGCTCATGCCCAGCACTTCGGGCAATTCGCTCGAGATCATCAGGATGGCGACCCCCGCGCCAGCGAGTTCGCTCATCAGGCGATGGATTTCAGCTTTGGCGCCCACGTCGATGCCGCGCGTGGGCTCGTCGAGAATGAGCAGTTTCGGATTGTTGGCGAGCCATTTGCCGAGCACGATCTTCTGCTGGTTGCCGCCGGAGAGGCGCCCTGCGATCTCTTCGACCGAACTCGTCTTGACCCTGAAGCGCTGGACGCCCTCCTCCGCCATGCGCCGCTCCGCGCTCCGATCGATGAAGCCCGCGCGGGACAGCGCGCCTAGCGCCGCCAGCGAGAAATTGTGCAAGACGCTCATAGGCCGCACAAGGCCCTGGACCCCGCGGTCTTCCGGGACATAAGCGATCCCCTTCGAGCGCGCGCCCTCAGCCGAGCGGATCGTGACGCTCTCGCCCATGAGGCGGATCTCGCCCGACTCTGCCGGCGTGATTCCGAACAGGGTCTGGGCCAGTTCGCTGCGCCCCGAGCCGACGAGTCCCGCCAGTCCGACGATCTCGCCTGCGCGCACCGTGAGGCTGACGCTCTTGGTCATCGGATGGCGCACGATATCGCGCGCCTCCAGCACCGGAGCGCCGATCGGGACGGTGGTCTTCGGAAAGAGGTTGTCGATCCGCCGTCCGACCATCATCTGCACGAGTTCGGAGGCATTGGTGTCGGCGACGCTGCGCGCCCCGACATAAGCGCCGTCGCGAAGCACGGTGACGCGGTCGCCGATGGCGAAAATCTCGTCGAGACGGTGACTGATATAGACGATTCCGACCCCCCGCGCCCTGAGGCGGCGAACGATGTCGAAGAGCCGCGTCACGTCGCTCTCTGTCAGCGCCGCGGTCGGCTCATCCATGATGAGGATTCGCGCGTCGTGGGACAGCGCGCGCAGGATCTCGACTCGCTGGCGGTTGCCAACCGAGAGCGCGCCGACGACCTGGTTTGCCGCGAGATCATCGATCTCGAGCGAGGCGAGGAGCGCCTCCGCCCGGGCGCGCATGGCGCGCCAGTCGATGCGGCCCATTCCCGCGCGCGGCGCATGGCCAAGAAAAATGTTCTCCGCGACCGTGAGCTCGGGAAACAGCAGCAGCTCCTGATAGATCGTCGCGACGCCGGCGCGCTTGGCGTCCTCGGGAGAGGTGAAGCGCGTCTCGCGGCCGCCGATCAAAATCGAGCCGCCGTCGGGTTCGTAGACCCCCGAAATGATCTTGATGAGCGTCGACTTGCCGGCGCCGTTCTCTCCGAGGAGCGCATGCACCTCGCCCGCGCGGACTTCGAACGACACGCCCGACAGCGCCCGCACCCCGGGAAATGTCTTCTCGATGTCGCGCACCTCGAGCAGCGGAGCCGCCGGGTCGGACGCCAGGTCAGTATACGCAGGCGCGCTCACGCCGCCTCCGTCGCGCGCGGCTCGGGGTTGACGACGATTGTCTCCACCCCCGCCTCGCGCAGCATGGCGAGCGCCTCCGCCGGCGCAGCCTGATCGGTTATGAGCGCATGAATGCGGGAGAGCGGGCAAACAACCAGGCTCCCTCGCTGGGCGAATTTCGAGGAGTCCGCCAGCACGACCAGTTTGTCTGCGCGCCTCAGAAGCTTCGTCTCCGCGCGGGCGATCAGCGGATCGCCCTCGATCACGCCGAGCGGACCGATCGAGATCGCGCTCATGAACATGATGCGCGCCGAATAGTGCTGAATTGCGTCATCGTCGAATGGCGCGACGATGAGCTTTTGGTCGCGGTAGACCTCGCCGCCGGGCAACGCGACGCGGTTCTGGGTTTCGCGAATGAGAAACTCGGCGAGCGGATAGGAATTGGTCAAGATTTTCAGCCGCGTGTTCCGCAAGTATTCCGCCATCTGGAAGGTCGTCGTGCCGCCGTTGATGATGATGACGTCGTTATCGACGCACATTTCGAGCGCCCTTCGGGCGATGGCGCGCTTGGCTTCGATATTGATCGTGCGGCTGACGTCGAATGCCTGCGTCTCGAGCGACGCCTGGGCCATCCGCCGGGAGAATGCGCCGCCGAGCGCCTGGATGCCGCCGTAGACCCGCTCGCCATAGCCGGCCTCGGCCAGGCGTCCAGCGTCGCGGCGGGCCGAGGCGGCGGACACGCCGGTGGCCGCCATGAGGTCTGCAATTGACAGGAAGCCTTGGGCGGCGAGCAGATTGCGGACGATCTCGACGCGCTGTCTCTCGCGCATGGTCCTTGCCGTTTCCCCGTTCATTGGTTGTTGGTGCTTGAGTGCCATAGGCCCTATGCACTGTCAATCAACCTCGATCAAATTCGCTCATTGCAGCGCAAAACCGCGCAAAAATATTGACGCCCAACGATCATTTGCATATGGACTGGTGAAAATCGCGCGGCATCGAGAGGAACCACCCATGAGCGGCGATCATCTTCGTTTTGACGCTCCGTTGCCCGACCTGTGGGACGACGAACACGCGGCTTCTCTCGACGATCCCGCCCTGCTGCTCTATCGGTCCAATCTGCTCGGCAGCGATCTGCGCATCACCAATTTCGGCGGCGGCAACACGTCGGCCAAGCTCAGCGCCGCCGATCCGCTGACCGGCGCGCCGACGAAAGTCCTTTGGGTCAAGGGCTCCGGCGGCGACATTGGTTCAATGAAGCTCGACGGTTTCGCGACGCTCTATCTCGACAAGCTGCTCGGCCTCCGTTCGGTCTATCGCAGCCTCGAGCACGAGGACGAGATGGTCCGGCTCTATGACCATTGCACGTTCAATCTCAATCCGCGCGCGACTTCGATCGACACCCCTTTGCACGGCTTCATTCCTCATCCGCATGTCGATCACGTTCACGCCGACGCCGTAATCGCGATCGCGGCGAGCGAGAACGCCGAAGCGCTGACGCGCGAGATTTACGGCGGCGAACTCGGTTTTCTGCCGTGGCAGCGGCCAGGGTTCGACCTTGGTCTGAAGCTCGGCGCGATGGCCGCGGGCGATCCGAACATGAGAGGCGTGGTGCTCGGCGGCCACGGCCTGTTCACCTGGGGGCCGACCGCTAAGGATTGCTACCGGACGACGCTGGAAATGATCAACAGGGCCGCCCGATGGCTCGCCGCGAACGCGCGTGGCGAAGCCTTCGGGGGCCAGCGTGTCGACGCCCTGCCGCGGGCGGACCGACGCGACATCGCCGCGAAGCTCTTGCCCGCCATTCGCAAGCGCATATCGGCCAGCGAGTGCAAGATCGGGCACTTCACCGACGCCGCGGCCGTGTTGGAGTTCGTCAATTCCCGCGATCTCAAGGCGCTCGCGGCGCTCGGGACGTCTTGCCCCGATCATTTCCTTCGCACCAAGATCCGCCCGCTGGTGGCGCCTTTCGATCCGGCGGCGGGCAACCTCGACGCGGTCCTCGCTTCGCTCGACCAGAGCATTGCCGATTATCGCGCCGATTACGAAGCCTATTACCGGCGCTGCAAACGACCGGACTCGCCGCCGATGCGCGATCCGAACCCGGTCATTTAT
>JBAUXQ010000670.1:0-3864 GCA_049584355.1 Roseiarcus sp.
GAGTTCTTGCCTAGCGAGTGCTATGCGCGAAATTCCTTCGCACGGACAATAACCCAGGCCTCGTCGATCACGCGGGACGGAAGACAATGAGACACTGGATCACCTCCTTTCGGCTGGTTGACGACACGGTCATGTTACGGTGATTCGCGAAATTTGAAAGCGGCTTTTTTTTTCGCGAAGTTAAGAATTCTTTAGCGTCCGCTCGGCGGCGCGGGCTTGGGCCTGATCCAGGATCGCCCATATTACGTATGGACGCCATTGATGATGAGTTGGAGCCGCTCCCACAGCGTCTCCTCTCGGAGGTTCGATCATGTTCACGTCGAAACTGACGCGCCGGGCCGTATTTGCGGCGCTCGGCGTCATGACCCTTGCCGGCCCGGCGGCTTCGCGGGTCGCGCATCGGGGCGCGAGGGTGTCGCCGTCCGGCGTTCATGTCGATGTCGAGCCGCTGCGCGCCAATGCCGGCGATCCGACCGCGACCTGGGTGGCGGAATTTCTACCTGCGCAACTGACCCAAAATCTCGCCCAGCGGGCGGCGCCCGGCAACGTCTCTGTGCGGGTCGATTACCTGACCCTCGGACCGAATAGCGGGGGAATCGGACCGGCCGGTTCGTCCATCGACACGATCCAGGGCGTCGCGACGATCAATGGCGTTGAGATGCCGGTCCGGGCGACGAACAGCTACTATCCCTCGCCGGTAGACCAGACAATGATCGAAAGCTCAAACCGCGACCGCGTGCGGCAACTGACCCAGGCGCTCGCCTATTGGGTGGCGCAAGACGCAGCCCGCTGAGCGTGCTCGCGAGACTGCGATCCTAGGCCGCTCCGGCGACCGCGTCGCAGACGTCGCTGACCAGGGTGTCGACCAGCGCCTTGTCGTCGGCTTCGCCCATGACCCGGATCACCGGCTCGGTGCCGGACGGCCGGATGACGAGCCGCCCGCGATCGCCGAGTCGCGCGGTCGCCTCCGCGATCGCCTTGGCGACCGCGGGATGCTCCAGCGGCTTGCCGCCGTTGAAACGGACATTGCGCAAGACTTGCGGCACCGGCTCGAACCGCCGGCACACCTCGCTCACCGGCTTGCCGATCTTGTGCACCACCGCGAGCACCTGCAGCGCCGCCACCAGGCCGTCGCCGGTGGTCGCATAGTCGGACAGGATGATGTGGCCCGACTGCTCGCCGCCGACGTTAAAGCCTTTCTCGCGCATCCGCTCGATGACATAGCGGTCGCCGACCGCGGTGCGCTCGAGCGCGAGCCCGAGGCCCGCCAGATAACGCTCGAGGCCGAGGTTCGACATCACCGTCGCGACAATGCCTGGCTTGGCGAGACGGCCCTCGTCGCGCCAGCTCTCGGCGATCACGGCCATCACCTGGTCGCCGTCGATCAAATGGCCCTTCTCGTCGACGATGATCATCCGGTCGGCGTCGCCATCGAGCGCGATGCCGACGTCGGCCCGCATTTCGCGCACCTTGCGCGCCAGCGTCTCGGGCGCGGTCGATCCGACTTCGAGATTGATGTTGAGCCCGTTCGGGTCGACGCCGATCTTGATCACCTCGGCCCCGAGCTCCCATAACGCTTCGGGCGCGACCTTGTAGGCCGCGCCATTGGCGCAGTCGACGACGACCCGCATGCCCTCGAGCGAGACTTCGCGGCTCAACGTCCGTTTGGCGTATTCGATGTAGCGGGCCTGGACGTCGTCGATGCGCTTGGCGCGGCCGAGCTCCGGGGAGCGGGCGAGCATCGGCGCGACGTCGCCGTCCATCAGCGCCTCGATCCGCGCCTCGACAGCGTCGGAGAGCTTATAGCCGTCGGGCCCGAACAGCTTGATGCCGTTGTCCTCATAAGGGTTGTGCGAGGCGGAGATCATCACCCCGAGATCGCAGCGCATCGAGCGGGTCAGCATCGCGACTGCGGGCGTCGGAACCGGTCCCAACAGCAGCACGTCGACGCCGACCGAGGTGAAGCCGGCCACCAGCGCGTATTCGATCATGTAGCTCGACAGCCGGGTGTCCTTGCCGATGACGACTCGATGACGATGTTCGCCGCGGCGAAAAGCAACGCCGGCGGCCTGCCCGACCCTCAACGCCACGTCGGCCGTAATTTTGCTGTTGGCCCGGCCCCGGATGCCGTCGGTGCCGAAATATTTGCGCGCCATGCGTGTAGATCCCGTGGGACGAATCGAACGGCAGCTTAGAGAGATCGGCTTCATATCTCATATTTGGTCAAGAAAGTTTCACAAATCGTTTCTACCCGTTAACGCTCCAGGTCGGCGTTGCCGGGGACAGGGCAGGCCCCTAGAGTGGCTGAACCACGCGCAGGAGGACGCCGCCCATGATCCGAACCGTCGCGACCAAGCCGTTCCCCGACCAGAGGCCGGGAACATCGGGATTGCGCAAGCAGGTTCCGGTGTTTCAGCAGCCGGGCTATCTCGAAAACTTCATCCAATCGATTTTCGACTCGCTCGAGGGCTTCGAGGGCCAGACGCTGGTGCTCGGCGGCGACGGGCGGTTCTTCAACCGCGAGGCGATCCAGATCGTGGTCAAGATCGCCGCGGCCAACGGCTTCGGCCGCATCGTCGTCGGCCAGGGCGGAATTCTCTCCACCCCGGCGGTCTCGGCGCTGATCCGGGCGCGTCACACCTTCGGCGGCATCATCCTGTCGGCGAGCCACAATCCCGGTGGGCCGCATGGGGATTTCGGGGTCAAATACAATATCGGCGCCGGCGGCCCGGCGCCGGAGAACGTCACCGAGGCGATCTTCGCCAAGAGCAAGGCGATCTCGGCCTACAAGATTTCCGACGCGCCGGACATCGACATCGACCGCCTTGGGACGGTCAAGGTCGAGAGCATGGAGATCGAGGTGGTCGACCCGGTCACCCAGTATCTGTCGCTGATGAAGACCCTGTTCGATTTCGACGCCATCCGGGCCCTGTTCGCCTCCGGGTTTCGCATGCGCTTCGACGCCTTGCACGCTGTAACCGGCCCCTACGCTCACGCGATCTTCGAGCGCGAGCTCAAGTCGGGCGCAGGCACGGTCGTCAATGGCACGCCGCTGCCCGATTTCGGCGGCCATCACCCCGACCCCAATCCGACCTACGCCAAGGACCTCTACGATTTCATGATGTCGGCAAGCGCGCCTGATTTCGGCGGCGCCTCGGACGGCGACGGCGACCGCAACATGATCCTGGGCAAAGGGGTGTATGTCACGCCCTCGGACTCGCTTGCGATCCTCGCCGCCAACGCGACGCTCGCGCCGGGCTACGCCAAGGGCCTCGCCGGCGTCGCGCGCTCAATGCCGACCAGCGCCGCCTCGGACCGGGTCGCCGCCAAGATCGGCATCCGCTCTTACGAGACCCCGACGGGATGGAAATTCTTCGGCAACCTGCTCGACGCCGGCCTCGCGACCTTATGCGGCGAGGAAAGCTTCGGCACCGGCTCGAACCACATCCGCGAGAAGGACGGCGTGTGGGCGGTCCTGTTCTGGCTCAATATCCTCGCTCACCGCCGAATCTCGGTCAAAGAGCTCGTCGCCGAGCATTGGCGCACCTACGGGCGCAACTATTACACCCGGCACGACTATGAGGAGATCGACCTCAACGCGGCGAACGGGCTCATGGGCGCCCTCCGGGATGCGACGAAGAGCCTGCCCGGCAAGAGCTTCGGCGCGCACAAGGTCGAGGCGGCGGACGATTTCGCCTATCACGACCCGGTCGACCATTCCGAAGCCGATCATCAGGGGGTGCGGGTGATGTTCGAAGGCGGCTCGCGGATCGTCTACCGCCTGAGCGGCACCGGCACGGTCGGGGCGACGCTCAGGGTCTATATCGAGCACTACGAGCCGCCGTCGGGCAAGCTCGACCAGGA
>JBAUXQ010000671.1:0-1825 GCA_049584355.1 Roseiarcus sp.
GATCACAGACGTGCTGAACGTGCTGGTGATCGAGTTCACCGCCGAGGCTTTCGTCCACGAGGTGATGGACGGCATCCGGAATCGCGAAGGCGCCATCATGGGCGTCACGTGGTCGGACGCCAGACAGATGCTCAACAATCTTGAGGAGGTTTTTTTCGAAGACTACCGCAATCTCGGCGAGCTCCATCAGATCGCGCGCGCGTTCGATGACGCCGTCCACGACAGCGTGGAGGCCCAGGTCGAGGACTGGCGAGACGCCTGAATCGGGAGAGGCGGGGACATTCCGCCAGAAGATCATCACCGCGCCCGCTTGTCGGCCTCGACTGGCGGGGAAAGGCATGCGTTTGGCAGGCAATAGCAGGCAGGCCCGCCCGGGGTGAGCTATCAACCCCAACATCATGAACGCAACAGCTTACATCCTCGCGAAAAACGAACTCAGCCTGTCGAACGCCCAGCGTAAAGCGCGCCTCGAAACGGAACTGCGCCAGATGGTCGGCAGGGGATGGCTTGACGTGCGGCAAGTTCAGCAGATCCTCGCTGAGGACTGGCCGACGGCCTACGAGCGGTTGGTCGTCCGGGCCGGCGCATAAGGTCCATCACGCGCCCTCCGCCGCCAGCCGCAGGATCACGTCGCTGTAGCTCTCCCCCGGCCCACGAAGATGGCGCAGCCGGTCGAGCCACCGCGCCTCCAACGACGCCACGGCCCGCTCCGAGCCCAGCTATCCCAATCCGGGTTTACACTGACCAAACCCCTGGACGAAAAAGCACAGGAACCCCGGACAGCAGTTTTGGAAAATAACCGAGCAAGGAAACGGCATTGGGGCGCAGTCAACAAAACCACATGCGGCTTGGCGTGAAGCGGCGAGAAAGCCGCCCCACAAACCACTCCTTCCGAGAGCCTCGCGTGCGTGTTAGCTTCGATCCGGCGAGTGAACCGAGACGAGCCATCTCCGTGACCGGGCTCCGCCGTCTCAGCTTGATCATGGCGTTCCTGCTGCAGACTGCCTTGTTCAAGGCGGCCTTGCCTGCGAAGCCGGACGAAGCGCCGGCTCCCCCCTCCTTGGCCGGCGAGTTGCTTATCGCTACCCCGAATGGGAGACCCGCGCTTCGAGCGCAGCGTCATCCTGATCGTAAAGCATGATCCGAGCGGCGCTCTCGGGATCGTCATCAACAAGCGAATCGGCGAGCCCTCGATCGTCAGCGTTTTCCAAGCGCTTGGGCAAAACGGAGGCGACATCTCTGGCACCGTGCGTGTATTCTCGGGGGGCCTCGTGCAACCAGAAATTGGCTTCGCCGTGCACAGCGCCGACTACCGTCGGCCCGAGTTCGAATCTCTTCGGGCGCGCCATTTTTCCACTACTCCGGAACAAAACTGGGCACTCGGTCCGTCGGCCTCGGGCGGATAACCGTCTCTGAGAGCCTCTTAATCTGAGGTTTAGAACACGATGTCGAAAAAGAAAGGGTCCGCGATGACGTTGACGGGCAACTGCGCGGCGTTGCGAGCCGTTTTCTAAAAGCTGCTCCGGTCGGGCTATTCGGGCATGCCAGCGAGGCGCAGACATTCGGCGAGATGCTCGCGGTCACCTGCCTCCTTGAAGACGATCGCGGCGACGACATTGCCTATCGTCGCCTCGGGTTGGATCGCCAAGCAGTGCGCCACCAGCTCCCGGGCGCGTTCGACTTGGCCCAACTTCGCGCAGCATCCCGCCATTATGGCGGGCTTATCGGCGCCGCTGGGCGCGCTTCGGTCGAAGTCCGCCAACGCCTCCGTATAGCGGCGCAACACGAACTGGGCGACGCCAAGCGTCGGCCAGTACCAAGAAGG
>JBAUXQ010000672.1:0-1988 GCA_049584355.1 Roseiarcus sp.
CCGATCGCGAAGGAGCTTCCGCGGCTGCAACTTCGGCTCTAAGGGAGGATTCCGCGATTCCACCGACGCCCAAATCAACGAGGTCATCCGGCAAGGCCCAGACCGAGCCGGCCGGCGTAGCGCGCGCCATCACCCGTCGAGGTCTGATCGAAGCCGGCGCGGGCGCGGCGGCTGCGGCGCTTGCGTCCCGCCAGGCGCTCGCGCAGGAGGGCGACAACTTGCCGCCCGCGATTCCAGAATGGCAGCTCCATCCGGGCGAAGAGGTGCTGAGCCAGCCCTACGGGCGGCCCTCCCGCTTTGAGGCCAAGGTCGTGCGCCGATATCGTCACGGCCTGCCGGAGCCGCCTTCGCGGCTGTCGTCGTTCAGCCTCACTCCGCTTCAGGATCTTTCCGGAATCATCACTCCCAATGGGCTGCACTACGAGCGCCACCATGCCGGGACCCCGACGATCGATCCGCTCGAGCACCGGCTGATCGTCCATGGCATGGTGGAGAAGCCGCTGATCTTCGCGATGGAGGATTTGACACGATTTCCGTCGGTGTCGCGCGTCTGCTTTCTCGAATGTTCCGGCAACACCCAGAACTGGGGCGCGCCGAATCCGGAACTGACGGTCCAGGACACCCACGGGCTGCTCAGTTGCTGCGAATGGACCGGCGTCCCGCTCGCCACGATCCTGGCGGAAGCAGGCGTAAGGCCGGAAGCGAAGTGGATGCTGGCCGAGGGCGCCGATGCGGCAGCGATGACGCGCAGCATCCCGATCGAAAAGGCGCTCGACGACGCCCTGCTCGCCTACGCTCAGAACGGCGAGCGGCTGCGGCCGGAGCAGGGCTATCCCTTGCGCCTGCTGCTGCCGGGCTATGAGGGCAACGCCAACGTCAAGTGGCTCAGGCGCCTCAAGCTGGGCGCCGAACCGTTCCAAACTCGCGAGGAAACCTCGAAGTACACCATGCTGATGCCGGACGGAGTGGCGCGGCAGTTCAATTTTGTCATGCACGCCAAGTCCGTCATCACCTTTCCTTCCGGCGGGCAGCGACTCGGCTCGGCCGGATTCTACGAGATCTCGGGCCTCGCCTGGTCCGGACTTGGCAAAGTCGCGCGGGTTGAAGTGTCGACCGACGGCGGCGCGTCCTGGCGCGACGCGGCGCTGCAGGAGCCGGCGATGTCGAAGTGCCTGACGCGGTTCCGTTCGCCCTGGCAATGGGACGGCGGCCCCGCATCGCTCGCGAGCCGCGTCACCGACGAGACGGGCTACGTGCAGCCGACTCGGGAGGCGCTGCTCAAATCGCGCGACGTTCGTTCCTACTATCATTACAACGCGATTCAGAATTGGAGCGTAGCGACTGGAGGCGCGGTGACCAATGCCGGATAGAATCGCTCGCCGCCTCATGTTCGCAGTCGCCGCCGCGCTGGTGGTCGGTGGCGCGCGCGCGGGCGAGAGCTACGGCATTGGCCGAGAGGCGACGCCGCAAGAGATCGCCGGCTGGGACATCGACGTGTCGCCCAACGGGGCCGGACTGCCGCCCGGGCGCGGCGATGTGAGACAAGGCGAGGCGATCTTCGCCGCCAAATGCGCCGCCTGCCACGGCGCTCACGGCGAGGGCAAGCCGACGGACCGGTTGGTCGGCGGCATCGGCACGCTGCGCGACAAGAAGCCGGTCAAGACCGTCGGCAGCTATTGGCCCTACGCGACAACGCTGTTCGACTATGTGCGCCGCGCCATGCCGTTGAACGCGCCGCAGTCGCTCACACCCGACGAAGTCTATGCGGTTTCGGCCTATGTGCTGTTCCTCAACGGGATCGTGCCGCAGGACACGACGTTCGACGCAGACACTCTGGCGAAGATCAACATGCCCAACCGCAACGGCTTCGTCAGCGCCTATCCGGCGCCCGAGGCCGCGGCCAAACCTTAGCCGCCGCCAACCACCGCCGACTGGGGCGCCCATTGCAGGGCTCGGTCGCTGATGAGCAGGCCCGCCGGGCTCACCAA
>JBAUXQ010000673.1:0-3297 GCA_049584355.1 Roseiarcus sp.
CCGGTGAGGTCGAGCGGCGGCAGCAGCGGGGCGTCAGGGTTGGGCGTCTCCGCGTTGCGCCACGCGCCGAGCGGCAGGCCGGCGACCGGCACGCCCTCATGCGCCGCCCGCATGAACCGGCTCCAGATTTCGACCGGCAGATTGCCGCCCGACACTTTCTTGGTCGGCGAACCGTCGTCGTTGCCGAGCCAAACGCCGGCGACCAGATAGCTTGTGTAGCCGACGAACCAGGCGTCGCGCCAATCCTGGCTGGTTCCGGTTTTGCCGGCGGCCTGCCACCCCGGCAGCTCGGCCTTCCGGGCGGTGCCGGTGAGCAGCGTCTCCTGCATCATCTGGTTCATCATCGCCACATATTGCGGGTCGATGACCCGGCCGAAACTGGCGTTGCGGCGCACGTAGAGCTGCTTGCCGCCGGCGGTGCGCACGCGCGCGATTACATGCGGCTGGACGCCGATCCCGCCGTTGGCGAACGCCGCATAGGCGGAAACCATCTCGAGCGGCGTGACTTCGGAAGACCCGAGCGCGATTGAGGGGACGGGATCGAGATCGGACGTGATGCCGAGCCGGTGGGCGACGGCGACCACCGCCTTCGGCCCGACTTCCAGGCCCAAGCGCACGGCGACGGTGTTGAGCGAGAGCGCGAGCGCCTTGGTCAGCGTCACCGGTCCGAAATATTCGCGCGAGTAGTTTTCCGGGCTCCATCCCTTGACCGAGATCGGCGCGTCTTCGCGGACGGTGTCGGGCGTTAGGCCCTTCTCCAGCGCCGCCAGATAGACGAACGGCTTGAACGACGAGCCGGGCTGGCGCTTGGCCGCGACCGCGCGGTTGAACTGGCTGTCGGCGTAATTGCGTCCGCCGACCATCGCCTTGACCGCGCCGGCAGGATCGAGCGCCACCAGCGCCCCTTGCTCGACGCCGAACCTGGCGCCCTTCGCGTTGAGTTCCTCGGTCAGCGCCCGCTCGGCCTCCGCCTGCATCTTGGGATCGATAGTGGTCGTCACCACGATGTCGTCGTCGATTGCGCCAACCGTGTCGTCGAGCGCGTCCATGACATAGTCGGCGACGTAGTTGATCGAGCCTGCGCTCTTGTCGTGGACCACCTGGGCCGGGTTGGCGAGCGCGGACTTGGCCATCGCCTCGGTGATGTGGCCCTGCTCGGCCATTGCGGTGATGACCTCGGCCGCGCGCTCGTTGGCGCCCTTGAGGTTGCGGTTGGGCGCGAGCTTGGTCGGCGACTTCATCAGCCCCGCGAGCAGCGCGGCTTCCGGCAGGGTCACGAAGCGCGCGCTCTTGCCGAAATATTTCTGCGTCGCCGCCTCGACCCCATAGGCGCCCGAACCGAAGTAGACGCGGTTGAGATAGAGCTCGAGGATCTGATCCTTCGAATAACGGCGCTCGAGCCACAGCGCCAGGATCGCCTCCTGGATCTTGCGCGACAGCGTGCGCTCCTGGGTCAGGAACAGGTTCTTCGCCAGCTGCTGGGTCAGCGTCGAGCCGCCCTCGATGCCGCTCCTCCCGATCACGTCGCGCATGAGCGCGCGCGAGACGCCGACGGGATCGATGCCGATATGGTCGTAGAACCGCCGGTCCTCGATCGCCACGAACGCCTTCGGCAGATAGGTCGGCAGGTCGATCAGCCTGATCGCGGGGCCGCCGGTGTCGCCCCGATTGGCGATGAGCGAGCCGTCGTCGGCCAGGATGGCGATGTTCGGCGGTCGCTTGGGCACCGCGAGCTGATCGATCGGCGGCAGCTGGCTCGCGTAGTAGACGACGAGCGCAACCATCGAGATCAAGCCCCATACTGACAGCACTGCGCCCCAATAGACGAAGCGCCCCAGCCAGGAGCGGCGTCTCCTGCCGGTCCGCGCAACCGATCGCGACGCGGATTTATTGGTTCGGCGGCTGGTCGGCGGGCGGTCGGCGGGGTCGGCGCGAAGGTCATCCGAGGCGCTCTCGCCGCGCCAATTGAGGCGCGGCTCGATCCGCTTACGGGTTTTCTTAGCCCCTTGGCCGAACATCGCTGATCCCGCTGGCGGCGTCTCCTGAGGGAGCCCCGGGCGAAACGCGCCCCGCCGGGTGCAGGAACGTAAGGCCGCCGGTTTAAGGGCCGGTAAAGCTTGCGCCGAAATTGACGAATTGGCGAAAATCCTTGAGGACACGGGTTTCGATCGACTCCCGCGCCCTTGCGCCGGCTGAAACGCCTTGGCAGAGTCCGCGGCCCCGCTTGCGGGGCGCGTCGGGCGTCAGGGATACCTCGGGATTTCATGCGATGAAGGTCACCATCGAGCGTTCGGTCTTGCTTAAAGCGCTTGGGCACGTCCATCGCATCGTCGAGCGGCGCAACACCATTCCGATCCTCGCCAATGTGCTGATCGAGGCGGGAGATGGCCGATTGTCGCTGAAGAGCACCGACCTCGACCTCGAGGCTTCCGAGTCGGTTCCAGCCGACGTCGCCCAGAACGGCGCGACGACCGTTCCGGCGCACGTGATCTACGACATCGTGCGCAAGCTGCCGGAGGGCGCGCAGGCGAGCCTCGAAACCGCCGGCGACGCGGGGCAATTGATCCTGCGCTCCGGCCGATCGCGCTTCGCCCTTCAGGCCCTGCCGGCGTCCGACTTTCCCGATCTCACCTCGGGTGAGTTCTCGCACCGCTTCTCGCTCTCGGCGGTCGAGCTCAAACGCCTGATCGAGAACACCCAGTTCGCGATCTCGACCGAGGAGACGCGGTACTATCTCAACGGCATATTCCTCCACACCGTGGACGTCGACGGGACGGCGATGCTGCGCGCGGTCGCGACCGATGGCCATCGCCTGGCGCGGGTCGAGACGCCTGCGCCGCAAGGCTCGGTCGGCATGCCCGGCGTCATCGCCCCGCGTAAGGCGGTGAGCGAAGTGCAGAAGCTTCTCGAGGACGTGACGCAGGATGTGGCGATCGAGATTTCGACCGCCAAGGCGCGCTTCCAGTTCGGCGATGTCGTGCTGACGACCAAGCTGATCGACGGCACATTCCCCGATTACGCCCGCGTCATTCCGACCGGCAACGACAAGCGCCTCGTCGTCGACAAAGAGCCATTCGAGAAGGCGGTCGATCGCGTATCGACGCTCTCGTCCGAGCGCGGCCGGGCGATCAAGCTCGCGATCGCCGAAGGCAAGATGACGCTCTCGGTCAACAATCCCGATTCGGGCTCGGCCAGCGAGGAGATCGAAGCCGACTACGATTCCGCGCCGATCGACATCGGCTTCAACGCCCGCTATCTGCTCGACATCGTCGGCCAGTTGTCATCCGACACCGCGCT
>JBAUXQ010000674.1:0-4978 GCA_049584355.1 Roseiarcus sp.
GCGGCGAACACCTCGCGCCGGCGGGCGAGCCTAAGCGCAAAGGCGCCGGCGCCGCAGAAGAGATCCGCGACCCGCTTCGAGTCGGCGAGCGCCCGCTCGGCGAATTCCGCGAGCAGCGTTTCGCCTGCTTCCGTCGCCTGCAGGAAGCCGCCTGGCGGGAGCTTGACCAGCGCCTCGCCGAACGCAACGCGCGGCGGCCGGCGCTCGATCACGATCTCGCCGTGATTGGAGACCCTTGCGAGATCGAGCGCGTCCGCCGTCCGTGCGAGCTTCTGCGCTTCCGCGCGTTCGAGCGCGCCTGAGCCGCGCAGGTCGACGTCGAGCCCGTCGAGCGTCGCGGTCACGCCGATGTCGATGGGCTTCATCAGTCCTCTGAGATCGCCGCTCAATGCCCGCGCCGCGGCAATCGCGCCAGCCATGCCGGGGCTGAACAGCGGGCAATCGTCGATGGCGATGATGTCGTGCGAGCCGACGCGCATGAAGCCGACCTCGTCGGGTTGCCCGTGCGGGAAGCGTGCATGAAAGGTCGCGCGGCGGCGACCCGCGCCATGCGCGTCGACGAGCTCGCCGACCTCGGCCGCGACGCCTTCGCGCTTGAGCGCCTCGGCCACGAGGCCGCGCTTCCATTGGCGATAGAGCCTGTCCGACATGTGTTGCGCCGCGCAGCCGCCGCAGCGGCCGTACCAAGGGCATATCGGTTTGGCGCGATCGGGCGCGGCGCTCAGCGTCTCGATCAGCTCCGTCCGCTTGCCGGCGAGCCTGCCCAACACCCGCTCGCCGGGCAGCGCGCCCGGAACGATTGCGCCGTTGGCGGCGACGCCCTGGCCATGCGCGTCGAGCGCGACGATCGAAAGCTCGTCGACCGGGTCAACCATGGCGGGCGGCGATCAAGAATTCCCGCGCCCCGCCGCCGCCGAGGATCGGCGACGCAATGAGGCCGAGCGCCGACCAGCCCTGCGCTTCGATCGCGGCGCGCACAGCGTCGCACGCGCGTGCGAGCGCCGCTTCGCTTCTGACCCGGCCCTTGACGATGTCGGCGCGCCCGACTTCGAACTGCGGCTTGACGAGGCTGACGAGCCACGCCGGCTCGGCGGCGAGTTTCAGTACATGAGGCAGCACGAGCCGTTGCGAGATGAAGCTCACGTCGACGACGATCGCCGCCGGCCGCTCGCCGAGACGCTCGGGGTCAAGCACACGCGCATCGACGGCTTCGAGCGAGCGGACGCGCGGGTCCGCGGCGAGGCGCGGATCGAGCTGTCCACGACCGACATCGACGGCGATGACTTTGGCGGCGCCGCGCGCGAGCAGGACATCGGTAAAGCCTCCGGTCGAGGCGCCGACGTCGAGGCATACGAGGCCCGCGGAATCGAGCGCGAACGCGTCGAGCGCGGCGGCAAGCTTAACCCCGCCGCGCGAGACATAAGGGTGGGGCGGCTCGGTCTCGATCGGCGCGTCGTCGGCCAGACCCGCGGACGCCTTGGTGAGCACGACCCCGTCGACGCTGACAAGGCCCGCGGCGATTGCAGCCTGCGCCCGCGCCCGGCTCGAAAAGAAGCCGCGCTCAACGAGAACGATATCCGCGCGCTTGCGCATGCTCTTCACCTTAACCTCTTCGTGAACGCAAGAGGGGCGGGGATAGGCCGCTACGCGCCCGACCGAAGCGGGCGACGAGGCCCAGCGCGCCGAAAGCGAGGAGCGCCGGTCTTCTCGAATCGGCGGCTGTGGAACGAATTCGATCGAGCGGCGTTTCGGGACGCGGCCTGGGGCTGGGACGCGCTTCGGACGCTGGCGATGATCCCTATCCCTTATGCGCTGGACGCGCTCAATTTTCTCTCCGCCGACGTACGAAACCTGTTCGGACCGTTTGTCAACGTGTTCCTGGTGACGGGCCGGCATTGGAGCCAGACCGATGTCGGACTGGTGACGACGGCGAGCGGACTTCTCGGCATAGCGCTCCAGACCCCGATCGGCGCCGCGATCGACGTAACGCGCGCCAAGCGGGGCGTCATCTGCTTGACAATGGCGGCGATGACCGCGGCCGGCGTCATCATTTTCGCCGCTCCGACCTTCTGGCCGATAGCAATCGCGCTCAGCATCCTGGCGGTCGCGGGCGACGCCTTCGTTCCGGCGGTCTCGGCGCTCACCCTTGGTCTGGTGACGAAGGACAAGCTGGCGCGACGGCTCGGCCGCAACTCGGCCTTCGACCACGGCGGCAACATAGCCATCGCGCTTTTGGCCGGCGCCATCGGCTACGCCTTCTCGCAGCGCGCCGTCTTTCTCATGGTTCCTGTGTTCGCCGCCTTGACCTCAGCGGCCGTGCTCGCCATTCCAGCGGATGCGATCAACCAAGACCGGGCGAGGGATTTGACTTCCGATGGCGAAGCCAAGGGCGCGGCGGCCGGATATCGCGTTTTGTTTCAGACGCGTCCACTCATGATTTTCGCCCTTTGCGCGATGCTGTTCCACTTCGCCAATGCGCCGCTTCTGCCGCTGGTCGGCCAGAAGCTCGCGCTTGAGTTCCCTAAGGAGGCGACGGCGATGATGTCGTTCTGCATGGTCGCCGCGCAGGGCGTCATGCTGCCGATCGCGATCCTCGTCGGCCGCAACGCGGACTCCTGGGGACGCCGGCCGATCTTCCTCATCGCCTTCGCCGTGCTGCCGATTCGCGCGGCGCTCTATATTCTGTCGGACAACGCCTTCTGGCTCATTGGCGTCCAATTGCTCGACGGCGTGGGGGCAGGCATCTATCAGGCGCTTACGCCTCTGGTGATCGCTGACATCATGCGCGGCACAGGCCGTTTCAACCTTGCCCAGGGCGCCGTCGCAACGACTCAGGGAATCGGCGCTTCGATCAGCGCTCTGGCCGCCGGGGTCGTCGTCGACCATTTCGGCTACGCCGCCTCGTTTCTCGCCCTTGGCGCCGCCGCGGCGGTAGCCTTCTTGACCTTCTTCGGATTCATGCCCGAAACCCGCGACGAGCATGCGGGAGAGCGCGGCGGCGAAGCGGTCGCGCTCGAAGGCGCGCCGGGCGAATGACTCCCGACAGCGCCGCGGCGCTCATCATCCTCGTCCTGACCTATGCCGGGGTCGCAGCGGGCCGCATTCCCGGCCTCAGGCTCGATCGGGCGGGGATCGCGTTCCTTGGCGGCGCGGCGATGATCGCGCTTGGCCCGCTGAGCCTCGAGGAGGCGTTCCGCGCCATCGATTTCGACACCATCGCGCTCCTCCTCGGCATGATGATCGTGGTCGCGCACCTCAAGGTCTCGGGCGCATTCAGAGCGCTTGGCGGGCTCGCGATCGACCACGCCCACGCCCCATTCGTACTGCTCGTCACCGTGACGATGCTGGCCGGTGTCCTATCGGCCTTCCTGGTCAACGACGCGATCTGTCTCGTCATGGCGCCGATCGTGCTGCAAGTCGTCCGCGCGCTCGACCGCAATCCCTTGCCCTATCTGGTCGCGGTCGCCATCGCTTCCAATTGCGGCAGCGTGGCGACGATCACCGGAAACCCGCAGAACATGGTGATCGGAACGCTCTCCCGGATTCCCTATCCGACGTTCGCCGCCGCTCTTGCCCCGGTCGCCGCGTTTAGCCTCGTCGCCGTGATCGTCGTGGTGCGTCTCGTCTACGCGCAGGAATTCGCATTCAAGGGCGAGCTTGAGCCGCATCTCTTTCGCGGCCATATGCATAACGGGCAGGTCGTCAAGGCGAGTTTCGTCTGCGTCGGGCTCGCAATCGCCTTCTTCGCCGGCGTTCCCCCAGCGAAAGCCGCCATTCTGGGCGGCGCGTTCCTGCTCCTGACGCGCCAGATCAAGCCTCGCCGCATCTATCGCGAGCTTGACGGGCCGCTGCTTATCCTGTTCGCCGGCATGTTCGTCGTCGTCGCTGGCGCGGAAAAGGCGCTGCTGTCGCCCGACCGGATCGCGATGGCGAAGACGCTCGGCCTCGATATGGTCTGGCGCTTGTCGCTGTTCACCGCCGTGCTGTCCAACATCGTCAGCAACGTGCCGGCGGTGCTGGCGCTGAGGCCCTTCATTCCAACCTTTCCCGATCCCCAGCGCGCCTGGCTCGTGGTCGCGATGAGCTCGACGCTGGCCGGCAATTTCACGCTTCTGGGATCGGTCGCCAACCTCATCGTCGCCGAGCACGCCCGTTCGGAGGGAACGCCGATCAGCTTCTGGGCCTATTTCAAGGTCGGAGCGCCGCTGACCGTCGTGACTCTCGCGGCCGGGACGGCTTGGCTGATGTGGCGGTAAGCGCGTGCGTCACGCCTCGGTGTTGTGGGTGAAATAGTCCGGCGGGTTCGGACCCCAGACGTAGAACGAATCCTCCGGCGCGTGGTCGCCGCTGTTCCAGTCGAAATCGGCGGGCACATAGTCGATCCCGGCCGAATATTCGCTGAAACTGCCCCACGGGTCGCTGACATAGTGGAAGAAGTTCGAGCCCAGGACGTGGCGCCCGAGGCCCCATCCGCGGGCGAATCCCATTTCCAGCATATGCGTGGCGCCGCGGCCGATGTCGTCGACCGAGCCCACGTCCCAGCTCAGATGACGAAGGCCGGGCGCGCTCGATGTGACGAAGGCGATCATATGATGATCGCTGCCGTGAATCCCGTGCAGGAAGGCGATGCCGTCGCCGGACCGGTCGGAGAGGCGCAGGCCCAGCGTGCGCGTGTAGAACTGAACCGCCTTCTCCACGTCGCGCGTGAACAGGAGCACATGGGCGAGACGCCTGGGATTCACGCGCTTTACATCTCGCCGGAATGGCGCGCCACGCTCGCCCGGACCGACCGAAAGTTCCGAAAACTCGGACTTCTCATTGGGCGACGATTTGGCCGCGACCTTGATCTCAACCAGATTGCCGTCGTGATCGTGAAACCATAGGCCGTTCGTTTCGACGCCCGGCGGCGGATCGAGCCGCTTGACGCCTAGCGCCTGGAGCCGCTCGGCGAAGCGGTCAAAATCGTCCTCGAAGGCGC
>JBAUXQ010000675.1:0-5461 GCA_049584355.1 Roseiarcus sp.
TCAATGAAGCCAGCGTCCCCAGCGAAGCCTGGACTCCGAAGTTAACACGGAAAACAGTCCTGTAAAACCGCAAACGCGACGGCTTTCGCCTTACTTTTCGTTGACCGAGGCTGGCTCGTCGCCCGCATCCGCCGGATCCGCGCCGTGGGAGGTGGCGAGGCCGGGACGAACCAGCCGGTCGTCGCGCGCGTGCTCCGGCGCGGGTGACCAGGGGCGGTTCTCAAGCGCGCTGCGGTCGCTCGCCGGCGTGAAGCCCTTGTCATCGGTCCACGTCAGGCCGACGGCGCCGAGCCGCGCCAGGGCCTGCTCGTCGAGCACGAATTTCGCCTTGCAGTCCCGGGGCGCGGTGAGCGCGCTGACCACGACTTCCGCGCGGGCGCAATCTTCGTCGAATGCAAGGCGATCGAGGACGATCGAGAGCGATTCTCCCTCCGGCAAGTCGGCGACGCAGCCAAGGCGGTCGCAGGGCGCATCGGCCGCGCGGGCCCGCGCAGGATCGCGCCCATCGCCGTCGGCGGAGAGCCATTGCTCGGCGGCGAAGGCGTTGAAGCGTTTGCCGACGACCTCGAGCGCGCCGTCGGCGTCGCGCACCGCCGCGAGGTCGCCGGACGGCGCAACGATGACGTCGTAGCGGGGCCCGTGGGTCGCGCCGACGAACCCGATCAGCGCCAGTGGGACGGCGCTCAAGCGGAACGTCCAGGTCCGCCAGATGGCGGCGCTCATCACGGCGAGGGCGAGGAACGGCAAGGCGTAGGGGGCAAACGCGCGCAAGTGCAGGCTCGAGCCAGGAGCGTCGGCGATGAAGTGCGCGACCCACAGGATGAACTTGATCCCCGCCCCGACATAGAGCCAGACCGGCCCGTCGAGCCCAAGCGGATAAAGCGCCGCGCCGATCAGCGCGCCCGGCACGGCGAAAAATTCGATGACAGTCAGAGTCAGCGGATTGCCGATCAGCACATAGGGGCTCAGATCATGGAAGTGGTAGGCCATGAACGAGGCGGTGGCCAAGGTGGCGAAGGCGGTTGCGAACAGGAGCGCGAGCGGCCGGTCGACGAGATGGGCAGCGAGGGTCCCGCGCTTCGGCCCCTCGCCTCGCTTCGGCACGAACGGATCGGGATCGAGGTCGTGGGCCGCGATCCGGGCCTCCATCACCGCGACCAACGCGGCGACCGCGGCGAATGAGAGCTGGAAGCTGACGCCGAGAATGGCCTCGGGCTCGATCGCGACCACCGCCAGCACCGCGAAGGCGAGATTGCGCATGGTGAGCGCGCGGCGGTTCATGATCACCGCGCCGAGCACGATCACCGTCATGATCAGCGCCCGCTCGGTGCCGACGCGCGACCCGGTCGCGACATCGTAGAGGAGCGAACCGGCGATGGCGACGACCGCCGCCCATTTCTTGATCGGATATTTCAGTGCAAGCGTCGGCGACAGCGCCAGCAGCCGGCGGGTGACGACAAAGAAGATCCCCGCCACCAGCGTCATCTGGACGCCGGAAATGGTGATGATGTGGAAGATGCCGGCCTCGCGGATGAGGTCCTTGGCGTCGGTGGAGAGAAAGTCGCGCTTGCCCGTCACCATCGCCGCCGCGATCGCGCCTTCGTCGCCGCCGATGATCGCGTTGACTCTCAGCGCGAGGCGATTGCGCGCCTGATCGATGGCTGCATGGAAGCGCTGGCTCAAGCTCGCGTCGCCTGGCGGCGGCAGAAGCCGGATCGGGCCGAGTGTCGAACCGACCGCGCCGACGCCGGCGAAAAACGCGTCACGAGCGAAGTCGTATCCGCCCGGCAACGCCGCTCTCGACGGCGGCAGCAGGCGAGCCTTGAGCTCGACGTAATCACCCGCCGCGACGTCGGGCGTCTTGCGCATCGTCACCCTGACGCGGCGCGGAACTTTCTCGCGCGGCATGCCGTCGGCGCTGGCGACGCCGATCACCATCCGCGCGCCGACGGTCCTCAGGTCCACCTCCTCGACGAAGCCCTGCAGAGTGACGATCCGGATACGGTCGAGCACCGGCGCCGCGACCCGCGCCGTGCGCAGCGACATCGACAGAAAGCCGGCGAACAGCGCGGCGAGGCCAAGCGAGACGCCGAGGGCGACCGGCCGGGCGCGCGACATCCACGCCAGGCCTGCGAACAGCGCCGTCAACAGAACCGGCAGCCATAGGGACGGCTCCTGGTCAGCCGCCAGATTGAGCGCAACGCCGCCGATCGCCGCGACCGGAAGCCAGAGGAAAAAACGCCGCTCCTCGACCTCGCGCACGAGCGCGCTTAAGAACGCTCCGCGCCAGTCCGGCGCCCACGCCGCGGCGCGGGCGAAGCCGGCTGCCGCGGCGAGAGCGCCGGTGCGGTCGGGAGTGGGCATCGGCCGCGAGACTAACGCCGGCGGGGCGCAGGGGAAAGGGCGCATGCGGGCGCAATCACGGCCCGCTGCGATCAAGCCAAAGCGTGAGCCCCCTATGATCGGCTCTATTGCGTCGTCAGCGCCTGAAGCGTGTTGCGATTGGGTATGCGCACCTCCGCCTCGTCCTGAGCCGGCGGCGCCAGCCGACGTGTCGAAGGGCGGTCCAGCATGCGCCCGACCGCGCCGCCTTCTGGAACGTCCTTCGAGACGCGCCTTCGCCCCTAAGGACGAGACGGTGGCGCGATTCTATCAAAGCTGCAACGCGCTCTGGCGCCTCGCCTCGAGCGGCCATCGCATTCAAGCCAGCGCAATGCGCGGCGTCGGGCCGGCGGCGCGGACGCGCTCGTCGGCGTGAGTCTCGAACCGCTTGAAATTGTCGCGGAACATCTGCACCAACCTCCCCGCGACCTCGGCGAACTCGCCCTTGTTGCGCCAGGTCTTGATCGGATCGAGGATGTGCGGCTCGACGCCTGGAACCTGCGCCGGCACGGCAAGGCCGAAATGCGGATCGGTGCGGAAATCCGCCCGCTGCAACGAACCGTCGAGCGCGGCGGCGACCAGCCGGCGCGTCACCCGGATCGGCATCCGCCGCCCGACGCCGAACTTGCCGCCGGTCCATCCGGTATTGACGAGCCAGCAATCGACATGGTGCCGCGCGACGAGATCGTGCAGGAGATTGCCGTAGACGGTCGGATGCAGCGGCAGGAACGGCGCGCCGAAGCAGGTCGAAAACGTCGCCTGCGGCTCGGTGACGCCTTTCTCCGTCCCCGCCACCTTGGCAGTGTAGCCGGACAGGAAATGATACATCGCCTGCGCCGGATCGAGCTTGGCGATCGGTGGCAGCACCCCGAAGGCGTCGCAGGTCAGCATGATGATGTTCTTGGGATGCCCGGCGCGGCCAGTCGTCGAGGCGTTGGCGATGAAGTGAAGCGGATAGGCGATGCGGGTATTCTCGGTCTTCGAATCGTCATCGAAGTCCGGCGTCCGCATCTCCGGATCGAGCGTCACGTTCTCCATCACCGTGCCGAAGCGCTCGGTGGTCGAGTAGATCTCAGGCTCGGCCTCGCGCGAGAGCTTGATCGCCTTGGCGTAGCAGCCGCCCTCGAAATTGAACACGCCGCTCTTGCTCCAGCCATGCTCGTCGTCGCCGATGAGGGTGCGGTGCGGATCGGCCGAGAGAGTGGTCTTGCCCGTGCCGGAGAGGCCGAAGAAGATCGCCGTGTCGCCGTCGCGCCCGGTGTTGGCCGAGCAATGCATCGGCATGACCTGCTTCGGCGGCAAGAGGAAGTTGAGGACGGTGAACACCGCCTTTTTCATCTCGCCCGCATAGCTCGAGCCGCCGATCAGCACGATCTTGCGCGAGAAGTCGCAGGCGATGACGGTCTCGGTGCGCGCGCCGTGCCGCTTGGGATCGGCGCGGAATGACGGCAAATCGACGATCGTCAAATCGGCGACGAAGGCGCCGAGATCCTCGGCCGGCGGACGGATCAGGAGATTGCGGATGAAGAGCGAATGCCAGGCGTATTCGGTGAAGACTCGCGTGCGCAGGCGCAACGCCGGGTCGGCCGCGGCGTAGAGGTCCTGGGCGAACAGCGTCTTACCTTCGGCGTGGGCGATGAAATCGGCGAGCAGGGCGTCGAAATGCTCGCTCCTCATCGCATTGTTGTTGTCCCACCAGACGACCCCCTCGGTCTTGGCGTCGCGGACGATGAACTTGTCTTTCGGGCTGCGTCCCGTATGAACCCCGGTGTCGGCGACCAGCGGCCCATGCGCGGCGATTAGCGCCTCATGGCGCTGCAACGCCTCCTCATAAAGCTGCGGCGCGCCGAGGTTCCAGTTGACCGCGGCGAGATCGCGGAAGCCGAACCTTTCCGCGCCGAAGTCAGCATTGCGCGCCCCATTCTCGATCATCCTGAATGTTCCCCCGCGGCGCGCCCGAACGCGCGCGTCAATCCACGAGCGTAAAGCAAATTTCGCCCCGCGCGGTCAACCCGGCGAAATCGGGGCGCCTGCGGCGGAGCCGTCCTCAAGCGCTGATGCGGAGGACCGTTTTCTAAATGCCGAACAGCCGCTCGGCGTTGCCGTGCGCTATTCTCTCCCGGTCGGCGTCGCTAACCGGAAGCCGGTCGAGGAAGGCCCGTCCCTCAGCCATCGGCTGATAGGGATGATCGGTCGAGAACATGATGCGGTCAACGCCGACCTGCAGCAGCAATTCGAGGAACGCGGGCAGGAAATTGAAACCTGAGAACGTGTAGTGGACGTTCTGGCGCAGAGTGGCGCTGATCGGCTTCTTGAGGCCGGTCATCGCCGGCGCCATCACGTCGACGCGCTGAAGCATGGCCGGCAGCGTCTCGCCCATGTGCCCGATGACGATCTGCAACTCCGGATGGGCGTCGAACACGCCGCCGAGAATCATCCTGAGTACGTGCAGCGCTGTCTCGATGTGCCAGCCCCATCCCGGACCGGCCATCATCTCGCTGACGATCGGCGTAAGCCCGCCATACCAGGCGTCGATGACGGCTTTCGGCGACTGCGTCGGATGGAGATAGATCGGCAGCTTCAGCGCTTCCGCCCGCGCCAGCACAGGCCAGAAGAAGCGGTCATCGAGATAGCGGCCGCGATGGTGGCCATTGATGACGATTCCTTTGAACCCATGCTCGCCGACCACGCGCTCGAGCTCCGCCACCGCGGCCGGCGGATCGCCGATCGGCAGCGCCGCCAGGCCGAAGAACCGCGTCGGATGCCGGCGGACGGCTTCCGCGAGCGCGGCGTTCGTCTCGCGCGCGAAGGTCCTCGCCTCCTCGCCCTCGAGCTGTTCGACGCCGGGCGCCGTCAGCGACAGCGCCTGCACATCGACGCCCGCCGCATCCATCGCCGCGACCCGGCCATCGCCGATGTCGAGGAGGTCGGCGACGAGCTTCGCGAACCTCCCGCCGACCTGTTCGGCGCGCTCCTTCAGCCGGCGGTCGGGGCCGTCCAGGAACGCGAGCGTGGCGAAGTGCTCCTCCAGAGCGATGGTGCGCATTGACGGTCTCCTTCAAGACGGCGACAGGAACTC
>JBAUXQ010000676.1:0-3385 GCA_049584355.1 Roseiarcus sp.
GCGCCCCACACGAGGTAGCCGCTGGTGACCCCCAGCACGAGGTAGAAGACGATCGGCGTCACGATCTTGCGCAGGCGCGTCCTTACGACCATCCGCCGATCCTGCGGGGGACAGCGTTAAAGCGAAGTTAGCGGCTTCTATCTAACTCGCCTTGACGGCCGCGCGCCCGGCGAACCGGGCCTGGTCGCCGAGCTCCTCCTCGATCCGGATCAGCTGGTTGTACTTGGCGAGGCGGTCCGAGCGGGAGAGCGAGCCGGTCTTGATCTGTCCGCAATTGGTCGCGACCGCGAGATCGGCGATCGTCGAATCCTCGGTCTCGCCCGACCGGTGCGACATCACGGCGGTATAGCCGGCCCGCTGCGCCATATCGACTGCGGCCAGCGTCTCGGTCAGCGAGCCGATTTGGTTGACCTTGATCAGGATCGAGTTGGCGACGCCTTCCTTGATCCCGCGCTCGAGAATCTCGACATTGGTGACGAAGATGTCGTCGCCGACCAATTGCCGGCGGGATCCGAGCTTCTCGGTCAAGAGCTTCCATCCGGCCCAGTCATTCTCGGCCATGCCGTCCTCGATCGAAAGGATCGGATAGGCGTTGGCGAGCTTGACGAGATAGTCGACCTGCTCTTCAACCGAGCGGGTCAGACCCTCGCCGGAATAGACGTAGGCGCCGTCCTTGAAGAATTCGGAGGCGGCGGGATCGAGAGCGAGCGCGATATCGTCGCCGGGCTTGAATCCGGCGGCTTCGATCGCCTTGAGACAGAAGTCGAGCGCTGCCTCCGCCGACGGCAGGTTGGGGGCGAAGCCGCCCTCGTCGCCGACGTTGGTGTTGTGTCCCGCTTTCTTCAATGCGGCCTTGAGCGCGTGGAACGTTTCCGCGCCCCAGCGCACCGCCTCGGCAAACGACGGCGCGCCGACCGGCATGATCATGAACTCCTGAAAGTCGATCGGGTTGTCGGCATGGACGCCGCCGTTGACGACGTTCATCATCGGGGTCGGCAGGACCCTGGCCATCGTTCCGCCGATGTAGCGATAAAGCGGCAGGCCCGAAGCCTCCGCCGCCGCCTTGGCGACGGCGAGCGAGACGCCGAGGATCGCGTTGGCCCCGAGCTTCGACTTGTTCTTCGTGTTGTCGAGCTCGATCATCGTCTCATCGATCTTGAGCTGGTCCTCGGCCTCGAGGCCCGAAACGGCGTCGAAAATCTCGCGATTGACCGCCTCGACCGCCTTGAGAACGCCCTTGCCGCCGAACCGGCCCTTGTCGCCGTCGCGCACCTCGACCGCCTCGCGCGTTCCCGTCGACGCGCCGGACGGAACCGCGGCCCGGCCCATCGAGCCGTCCTCGAGAACGACATCCACCTCGACCGTCGGATTGCCCCGGCTATCGAGAATTTCGCGGCCGACGACGTTCACGATTGCGGTCATTTTTCCTCCATTGCCGAAGCATCGGCCCGTTTATTACGTCATCCCGGGGAACGATGAAAGGCGGACGCGACTCCAGTATGACGGCCAAGCGCACAGCACTTTTGCATTCGCCGTTGCACAATTGACCAAAATCCACCAAGCCAGAAAAAATATGCATGGCAGGGCCGCCGAGGCGCGTGACACGGCCAGAAATTTGGACTAGCAATGACGCGCCAAAAGGAGGCCGCTGCCAAAATGTTTGGCGCCGGACGCCATAGGGTCTGTGGGAGGACAAAGCGTTCGATAGTCTTGAACCGCCGCAAGTCACGGACGGCAAAATAAAACAAAATAATCGGGATTTTCGAAACGCGACGCAAGGACGAAAAAAGGGGCGGGCCGCCGCAAAGGCGTCTCGCCCCTTTGTGTTTTGGCGATGAACACTTCCGAACGGCGCTGGCGCGTCAAAACATTCGCGCAAGAATTGGATTTGGCCGGACCGGCAAATATTGTATGCCGGCCCTCTCGAGCCGAAACTCTTGTCAACGGCCCTCGACCTCGCCCTCCGCCCAATTTCGTTGCGCTTCGGTTATATATGCGTCAAGCCGCCCTTCGGCGATCGCTTGCCGGGCCCCGGCCATCAGCTCCTGATAATAGGCGAGGTTGATTTCGGTCAGCCCCATCATCGCCAGGATCTCGCCAGACTTCGCCAGGTGCCGCCAATAGGCGCGGGAATAGTCGCGCGCCATCGGAGACGACGAGTGCGGATCGACCGGGCGCGGATCGTCGGCGAAGCGGGCGTTGCGCAGGTTGAGCCGGCCGCGGCGGGTGAAGACAAGCCCGTGCCTTCCAGCGCGGGTCGGCAGCACGCAGTCGAACATGTCGACGCCGCGCCTCAGCGACTGGAGGAGATCGTCGGGAGTTCCCACGCCCATCAGATAGCGCGGCCGGTCCGAAGGCAGATGCGGGACCACGATATCGATCATGTCCAGCATCGCCGCCTGCGGCTCTCCGACCGCCAGCCCGCCGATCGCATAACCGTGAAAACCCGTGTCGACGAGCGCTTGGGCGCTGAACAGGCGAAGATCCTTCTCGGTTCCGCCCTGGACGATGCCGAAAATCGCCCTGCCTGGCTGATGGCCGAAGGCGTCCTTCGACCGCTCGGCCCATCTGAGCGAGAGCCGCATGGCGCGATCCGCCTCTTCGTGCGCGCACGGCAGCCTCACGCACTCGTCGAACTGCATCCGGATGTCCGACCCCAGGAGGCGCTGGACTTCCATCGCCCGCTCCGGCGTCAGTTCATGTCGCGATCCGTCGATATGCGACTGGAAGATCACGCCGCGCTCGCTGAGCTTGCGCAGTTTGGCGAGGCTCATCACCTGGAAACCGCCGGAGTCGGTGATGATCGGGTGCGGCCAGTTCATGAACTTGTGCAGGCCGCCGAGCCCGGCGATCCGCTCCGCTCCGGGCGCGAGCATCAAATGATAGGTGTTGCAAAGCACGATGTCGTAGCCGAGCGCCCTGACCGCGTCGGGCTTCATGGCCTTGACAGTCGCGGCGGTGCCGACCGGCATGAAAGCGGGCGTGCGAATGACGCCGCGTGGCGTCGAGATAGCGCCGAGACGCGCTTGGCCCTCGGTCGCATGGACGGCAAAGGAGAATTCGCTGGTCACTATCGCTCGCTGCGTGTGTTCGCGGCGGCTTCGCGAAGCAACAGGCACGCGTCGCCATACGAATAAAAGCGATAGCCGGCCCGAATGGCGTGCGCGTAGGCGGCGCGCATGGTCTCAAGCCCGCTGAAGGCCGAGACCAGCATGAACAGCGTCGATCGCGGCAAATGAAAGTTGGTCATCAGCGCGCCGACACAGCGAAATCGGTATCCGGGGGCGATGAAAATATCCGTTTGGCCCGCAAACGGTCGAAGCCGCCCATTCTCGCCGGCGGCGCTCTCGACGATGCGCGCGGAGGTCGTGCCGACGCAGACGAC
>JBAUXQ010000677.1:0-2456 GCA_049584355.1 Roseiarcus sp.
GCTCAGGGCCTGTCGATCTGGTCGATTCTGGTGTTTCCGGCGCTGTTCACTGCCGGGATGTCGTTGATGGACACGACCGACGGCGTCCTGATGCTCGGCGCCTATGGCTGGGCGTTCCTGAAGCCGATCCGCAAGCTCTATTACAACCTCACCGTCACCGCGGCGTCCGTCATCGTCGCCGTCGTCGTCGGCGGGCTCGAAGTTTTGAACCTGATCGGCGATCGGCTGGGGCTCACCGGCGGCGGCGGCTTCTGGGGCGCGATCGGCGCGATCAACGACAATTTCGGCGTCCTCGGCTACATCATTGTCGGGATCTTCGTGCTGAGCTGGCTCATCTCTTTCGCTGTCTATCGAGCCAAGCGATACGACGAGATTGAAGTCATGACGAGCTAGCGGGACTCGCCTCTCTTACCCAGCGCCGCAGGGCATGTTGGACGCGCTCAATCCGCCGGGGATGCAGTGGCGCCGGAAGGGCGACTTCGTTGACACGCTCCCGGCGCCGCGATCGGCGTCCATCTCGCCCATGCGGCGAAGCTGCCGAGCACGTTCTCCTTGATGCGCGTTTACCCGATCGACGCCGCCGTGCATCGCATAGCCAGCGCCGCCACGGCCTGGGGTGCGCGCGATGCGATGTGGTCGATGGTTATCGCCGGCATCGACCCGAACCCGGCGAAAGCAGCAGAGCTGAAGGCGTGGGCGACGGACTATTGGGCCGCGGTGCGTCCGTTCGACCGAGGGCGCCTACCCCAGCTTTATGATGGGCGACGAAGGCGAGGCGCGGGTCAGGGCCAGCTACGGCGACAATTTTCCGCGCCTCGCGGCGATGAAGCGCAAGTTCGATCCAGCCAGCTTATTCCGCATCAACCACAACATCCGCCCCGCAAGCTGAGGGAGTTCGCGCGCATCCGCGCGACTTCGGGGGCGTCGGTTGATGATTGACCGCCTCGCGGGCCAATCCTACATACCGGGCATGACCCGGCTCATCGACACGACCGAAGAGCGCGCCAGTGCGCGCCCCGTGCGCCATCCCGAGAAGGCGCACCGGCCGGACCAGCCGGTCGCGCGCAAGCCGCCCTGGATCCGGGTTCGCGCCCCCGGTTCGCCCGTGTTCGCCGAGACCATGAGCCTGGTGCGCGAGTTCAAGCTCGCGACGGTGTGCGAGGAGGCGCGCTGCCCCAACATCGGCGAATGCTGGGACAAGCGCCACGCGACCTTCATGATCATGGGGGAGACCTGCACCCGCGCATGCGCCTTCTGCAACGTGCGCACCGGCTTGCCCGATCCGCTCGACGAGAACGAGCCCGACCGCGTCGCCGACGGCGTCGCCAGGCTCGGTCTCGCCCATGTCGTGGTCACCTCGGTCGACCGCGACGATCTCGCCGATGGCGGGGCGCGGCATTTCGCCCGCACAATCGCCGCCATCCGCCGCGCCGCGCCTGCGACCACGATCGAGGTGCTGACCCCGGATTTCCTGCGCAAGGAGGGGGCGCTCGAGGCCGTCGTCGCAGCGAGGCCGGACGTGTTCAACCACAATCTCGAAACCGTGCCGTCGAAATATCTGACCGTCCGTCCCGGCGCGCGCTATTTCGCCTCTCTGAGGCTCCTGCAACGCGCCAAGGAGCTGGACCCGTCGCTGTTCACCAAATCGGGGGTGATGGTGGGCCTGGGAGAAGAGCGCAACGAAGTCCTGCAGATGATGGACGACATGCGCGCGGCCGGCGTCGATTTCCTCACCATCGGCCAGTACCTGCAGCCGACGCCCAAGCACCACGCCGTCGAGCGCTTCGTGACCCCCGAGGAGTTCGCCGACTACGCCACGATTGGCCTCGCCAAGGGCTTCCTGCTGGTGTCGTCGTCGCCGCTGACCCGCTCCTCGCACCACGCCGGCGACGATTTCGCGCGGCTAAAGAGCGCGCGCGCCGCCGCGCTTCGAGGCGGTTGACCCTTCCGCCGCGAGGCTGTACGCACGGCCCACGCCTGCGAGCCCGAGGCGAGCGCGTAGCTCAATAGGTAGAGCATCTGACTTTTAATCAGAGGGTCGTGGGTTCGATTCCCACCGCGCTCACCAAATCAAAACAAAGGCTTACGGCATGTTTTTACAGCGACGGATTTGAAGGAAAAACTGATCGCGGACCCGCAGCGGACCCCACCGGTTTCGGAACGAATTGAGGGACGCTGACGGGCGAGGAATTTGGGGCCTGCGGTGGGCGAGGCGAAGATACGGGGCAAGCTTTCCGCTCGATTGTTGTCCAAGCACTCGTGGTGCTGCTTCTGTGGTGGTTCGGAGCCGTCGGCGACGGTCGATCATCAGCCGGCGAAAATCATTTTCACGAACAAGCGCAGACCTGCAGGTCTCGAATTTCCGGCTTGCGAGAGGTGCAACGCGCTCACTCGGGTCGACGAAACGATCCTCGCTTTCATATCGCGGATGGCCGGATCGCCCCGCGAGCACGCCG
>JBAUXQ010000678.1:0-10490 GCA_049584355.1 Roseiarcus sp.
CCTCAAGGCGCTGGCGGACGAGCAACTGCTGCCGACCCGCCGCGTGGCCGAGGCGATTGCGAAATACGGCATCGACCCGGAGGGGCCCAATCCGGCTCGAAGCTGAACGTTCGCCGTCCCCATTCAATCTTTGTCGCTGAGGAGAGCGCCGGTGGCCAAAATCGACGTGAACGTTCCCGATATCGGCGACTTCAAGGATATCCCGATCATCGAGGTCCTGGTGAAGCCGGGCGACGTCGTGAAGGCCGAGCAGCCGCTGGTGACCCTCGAGTCCGACAAGGCGACGATGGATGTGCCGTCGCCGATCGCGGGCGCGGTCGCGGACGTCGTTGCAAAGGTGGGCGACAAAGTGTCGATGGGGACGCTGCTCGCCCGCATCGACTCGGCGGGGAGCGAGGCCGCGCGGACAGCGGCGCCTGCCAAGGCCGCCTCGGCGTCGGTCAAGGCCGCCTCGGCGGCTCCTGCCAAGGCCGCCGCCGCGCCCGCGTCGCCCGAGGCGGCGACGATCGACATCACGGTCCCTGATATCGGCGACTTCAAGGATGTGCCGATCATCGAAGTCCTGGTGAAAGCGGGCGACACGGTCGAGGCCGAACAATCGCTTGTGACGCTCGAATCCGACAAGGCGACGATGGACGTGCCGTCGCCGGCGGCCGGCAAAATTACCCAGCTCATCGCCAAGGTCGGCGACAAAGTGTCGATGGGCGCCCTGATCGCGAAGCTCGACGCCGGCGGACCGGCCGCGCCGATCTCTTCGGCGCAGGAGGACGAAGCGGACGCGAAGGAAGAGGAGGACGCGGCCGAAGCGCCCGAAACCTCGCCGGTCGCGCCCAGGGATCTGCCGCCCGCGCTCGCGCCGGCTTCCGGCCCCGCCAAGGCCGACTTCTCCGGCGTCTTCGCTGGCCCCGCGGTTCGACGGCTGGCGCGGGAGCTCGACCTCGATCTCAATACGGTCAAAGGCACCGGAGAGAAGGGCCGCATTACTCGGGAGGATGTGAAGGCTGCGCTATCGCGCGGCGGTGCGGGCGGCGCGCCTGCGGGCGGCGCCGCCTTCCCTGCGATTCCGGCCGTCGACTTCGCCAAATTCGGGCCGATCGAGACCGTTCCGCTGTCGCGCATCAAGCGGATCTCGGGCCCGCGCCTGCACGCATCGTGGGTCAACGTGCCGCATGTCACGCACACCGACGAGGCGGACATCACCGAGCTCGACGCCTTCCGCAAAGCTCTCGATGAGGACGCGAAGAAAGACAAGTCGAAGCCCTATCGCGTTTCACTGCTGCCGCTTCTCATGAAGGCCGTGGTCTCGGCCCTGAAGGCATTCCCAACCTTTAATTCCGCTTTGACTCCGGGCGGCGACGCCTTGGTAATGCGAAAGTATTGGCATATCGGCGTCGCCGTCGACACGCCCGAGGGGCTGGTCGTCGCCGTGGTCAAGGACGTCGATCGAAAAGGCGTGATCGAGCTTGCGCGCGAGCTCGGCGCCCTCTCGGAGAAGGCGCGTGGCGGCAAGCTCGGCCCGGCCGAAATGCAGGGTGCGACCTTCACCATCTCTTCTCTGGGCGGAATCGGCGGGACGGCTTTCACGCCGATCGTCAACGCGCCCGAGGTCGCAATCCTCGGCGTGGTGCGTTCAAAGATGGCGCCGGTCTGGGACGGGAAAGCGTTCGAGCCGCGTCTGATGCTGCCGCTTTGTCTCTCCTATGATCATCGGGTCATCGACGGCGCCGCGGCGGCGCGCTTCATGCGCCACTTGGCGGGGACCGTCGAGGACATGCGGCGCGTGCTTCTGTGATCGCGGCTGGATAGCGGGAGACACGCAGCCATGGCCAAGGAAATCAGGCTTCCCGATATCGGCGACTTCAAGGACGTGCCGGTCATCGAGGTCCAGATCGCGCCCGGAAAAAGCGTCCGCAAGGAAGACACGATCCTGACCCTCGAAAGCGACAAGGCGACGATGGACGTGCCAGGGCCCGAGGATGGGGTGATCGGCGAAGTCCGCGTCAAGGTCGGCGACAAGGTCAGCGAAGGCGCGGTGCTGGCGACTTACGCCGAGGGCGAACAAGCGAAGGCGGCGGCCGCCGCCCCGTCTTACGGCGGCGCCGAGATCCAGGAACCGATGCCCAAGGCCTCGCCCGCGACCGCTCCGAAGCCCGCGGCCGATCCCGGAGGAAAGGCGGATTTCGAGGCCGACATTCTCGTCCTCGGCGCAGGTCCCGGCGGCTACACCGCGGCGTTCCGCGCCGCAGATCTCGGGCGGAATGTCGTGCTGGTCGACGCCCGGCAGACGCTCGGCGGCGTCTGCCTCAACGTCGGCTGCATCCCATCGAAGGCGCTGCTGCACGTCGCCAAGATCATCGACGAGGCGGCCGCGATGGGCGCGCATGGGGTCAAGTTCGGTCAACCCTCGCTCGACCCCACGGCCATTCGCGGCTGGAAGGATGGGGTGATCAAGCGATTGACGGGCGGCCTGACCGGTCTTGCCAAGCAGCGCAAAGTGAGGGTCGTGACCGGCCGGGGGAAGTTCACCTCGCCAAACACCCTGCAGGTCGAAACCGCCGAGGGCGCGCGGACGGTGCGCTTCAAGAACGCGATCATCGCCGCCGGCTCTGAGCCTGTCGCGCCCGGGTTCATCCCGGCCGATCCGCGCATCTGGGATTCGACCGCTGCGCTGGAGATGAGCTTCATCCCCAAGCGCATGCTGGTCCTGGGCGGCGGCATCATCGGCCTCGAGATGGCGACGGTCTATTATTCGCTCGGCGCAGGCGTCACCGTGATCGAGATGCTGGATCAGCTGATGCCCGGCGCCGACCCCGACATCGTCGCCCCGCTCGCCAAGCGAATCGGCAAGCTCTACGACAAGATCCTGCTCAAGACGAAAGTGACCAAGGTCGAGGCCAAGGGCGACGGACTCCACGTCTCCTATGAGGGTCCGGCCGGCGCGACGACCGAAGTCTTCGACGCCTTGCTGGTCTCCGTCGGCAGGCGTCCGAACGGCAAGGCGATCGGCGCGGAGGCGGCTGGGGTGGCGGTCGACGAGCGCGGCTTCATCCCCGTCGATCGGCAGATGCGCACCAACATTGAGCACATCTTCGCCATCGGCGACATCGTCGGCCAGCCGATGCTCGCGCACAAAGGCACGCATGAAGGCAAGGTCGCGGCAGAGGTCGCGAGCGGACACAAATCCTCGTTTGACGCCAAGGTGATACCGTCGGTCGCTTATACCGATCCTGAAGTCGCCTGGGCGGGTCCGACCGAGACGGAGCTCAAGGCCAAGGGGATGAAATACGGCAAGGCGGTCTTCCCCTGGGCGGCGAGCGGCCGGTCGCTCTCGCTCGGCCGCGACGAGGGCCTGACCAAGACCCTTTGGGACGAAGAGACCCAGCGGCTGATCGGCTGCGGCATCGTCGGCCCCAACGCCGGCGACCTCATCTCGGAGGCGGCGCTGGCGATCGAGATGGGCGCCGACGCGGAAGACGTCGGCCTCACCATTCATCCGCACCCGACCCTATCCGAGACCTTCGCCATGTCGGCCGAAGCTTTCGCCGGGACGCTGACGGACCTTTATATGCCGAAGAAGAAAGCCTGAGCGGCGTTCGGCAGAGGTTAAGCGAGGCGTGCGCCCGTGAGGGTCTTCTTCTTCGGCGCCGGATATTGCGCCCGGCGCCTCATTGCCCGCGAACCCTGGATCGAGGCGAGCGGCACCGCGCGGTCCGCCGATGGCGTCGCCGCGTTGCGGGCCAAGGGCGTCGACGCTTATGCGTTCGACGACAACCACGTGGACCCGGGGCTGGAGCGAGCGCTCAAGAAGACGGAGGCGATCGTCGTCTCCATTCCGCCGCGGGATGGCGCCGGCGCGGCGCTCGAGCAGTTCGCGTCCGCCATCAACGCCGCGGCGGACCTGCGGCGGGTCCTCTATTATTCGACCATCGGCGTCTATGGCGATCACGGCGGCGGCTGGGTCGACGAGACGAGCGCGACGCTGACGCGCACTTTCCGTGGGCTTGCGCGGCTCGAGGACGAGGCGCGCTGGACGGCGGCGTCCCTGGCGCGTGGGGCCGAAGGGGACATCCTGCGTCTCGCCGGAATCTACGGGCCCGGCCGCAACGCTCTGGTCAATCTGCGCCAGGGCCAGGCGCGGCGTATCGTCAAGCCGGGTCAGGTCTTCAACCGCGCGCATGTCGACGACATCGCCGAACTCACGCGTCTCGTGCTGACCCGCGAGTTGGAAGGCCAGATCTGGAACGTCGCCGACGACGAACCCGCCCCGCCGCAGGACGTGGTCGCCTATGCCGCGGCGCTGCTCGGCCTGGCGCCGCCGCCCGAGGAGCCATTCGACGAAGCGCGGCTTTCGTCGATGACGGCCGAGTTCTACGCCGACAACAAGCGGGTTACGATCACCAAGGCCAAGACGATCCTGGGGTTTGTCCCCGCCTATCCAACCTATCGCGAGGGGCTAACAGCGCTGGCGGAGGCTGGAGAGGGGCGGGGCGCATGAGGGCGAGGCGCGGCCGTCTTGTCCGACGTCCTTCAAGCGCCGACGCCCCAACGGGCAGGGGCTCAGTGAGCCGCGGGGGCGGCGCCTCCGAGCTTGACCTTGCGCAGGCTCAGCGCCAGCGGCACCGCGGCAAGCGAAAGCAACGTCAGCACCCAAAAGACGTCGATGTAGGCGAGGTAGGACGCTTGCGCTTGCACCTGCTGGCCGATCCAGCCGACGGCCTGCTGCTGCGCCTCGGGGAGCAGGCTGCCCTGAGCAAGAAAATAGTGCGTCGCCTGCTGCAGGGTGTTTTGATATTGCTGGCTCGAGGGAATCGCGTTCTCGATCAGCCGGCTCTGGTGGAATTGCTCGCGGTGTTGGAGCACGTTGGAGGCGAGCGAGACGCCGATCGAGCCGCCGGTGTTGCGCGCTGCATTGATGAGCGCCGACGCCATGTCCACCCGGTTTGCCGGGATCCCGTCATAAGACGCTGTAATGATTGGGATGAAGATAAGCGGCAGCCCGATGCCGAGCATCATGCGCGTTCGGGCGAAAAACCAGAAGCCGAGATCGCCGTATACGTTGGTCATCTGATACATCGAGATCGCAGCGAAGACCGCGCCGGTCATGATCAGGTATTTCGGTTGGATCCGGCTCGAGATCTGCCCGACGACGAACATCATCACCATGGTGACGAGGCCGCCCGGCGAAAGCGCGAGACCGGCCCAGGTTGCGGTGTAGCCGAAGTCCGTCTGCAACATGAGCGGCAGGAACTGGGTGGTCGCGTAGAGGATCGCGCCGGTCGCGCCCATCACCAGGAAGCAGGCGCCGAACTGGCGCGACCCCACCATCCTTACGTCGATCATGGGATCGGACCTGGACATCTCCCACGGGATCATCAACACGAACGCGATGGCGCAAACGAACGTGAACATGACGATGAAGTTTGAGCTGAACCAATCGTCCTCAAGGCCGCGATCGAGCACGATCTCGAGCGCTCCGAGAAAAGTCGCGACCAAGAGAAACCCGATGAAATCGAACCGGGAAGACTGCGCCTGATTGGGATCGTCCGCGGGCAGAAGGATGGCGATCAGCGCGATCGTGGCGAGGCCAACCGGCCCGTTGATCAGGAAGCACCAGCGCCAGGACCAATTGTCGGCGAGCCAGCCGCCGAGCGTGGGGCCCACCACCGGCGCGACGACCACCGCCACGCCGAACAGCGCGAAGGCCTGCCCGCGCTTCTCCGGTGGAAATGAAGCGGCCAGAATGGACTGCGAAACCGGCACCATGCCGCCCCCGGCCAAGCCTTGCAGCAGGCGGAACAACAGGAGCGAATCGAGATTCCACGCCTGCGCGCAGAGGAGAGAGCTTACGCTGAAGAGCCCGAGGCAGACCAGGAAGAAGGTCTTCCGCCCGAGCCGTTTCGCGAGGAACGGGCTTGCGGTCAGACTGACGGCGTTGGCGACCAGATAGGTCGTCACCACCCAGGACGCTTCGTCATCGCTGACCCCCATGCCGCCGGCGATGTAAGGCAAGACCACGTTGGCGATCGTGGTGTCGAGCACCTCCATGAAGGCCGCGAGCGCGACCAGGATGGCGATCAACCAGGGACTGGCCGAAGCTGCGCTGCTCGCCGGCGGGGCGCCGGCCTGCGCCGCTGCGTCGGTCACACCCGACCCCGCCACTGCTCGACGCGGGCCCGCAGCCGCTCGTAGAGCGACGGCGACGGATCGACGCGCACGGTCGGGACGACCGACATGCCGGGGCCGAGCGCGACGTCGGCGGGCGGATTGTCGAGGATGATCTTGACCGGCACGCGCTGGACGATCTTGACATAATTACCGGTGGCGTTTTCAGGCGGCAGCAGCGAAAACGCCGGGCCCGAGCCGGGCTGGACGCTGGCGACGCGCCCATGGAAGTCGCGCTCGGGGTAGGCGTCGATCTCGATGTCGACCGGCTGCCCCGGCCGCATACGGTCGAGCTGGGTCTCCTTATAGTTCGCAACGATCCAGATCTCGTCGGGCACGAACATCGTGAGGTTGGTGCCGGCCTGCGCGTATTGGCCGACGGCGCCAGTCAGGTTGACGATGCGGCCCGGCTGGTCGGCGACGACGGTCGTGTAGCCGAGGTTGAGCGCGGCTTGGTCGCGTTGGGCCTGCGCTTGCGCGAGATTCGCCTCCGCCGACGCGCGCTGCGCCCTCAGCGTGTCGATTTGCCGCTGCGCCACTTTGAGCGTCGCCTGCGCGCTCTCGACAGCGGCCTGCTGAGCCTTGAGATTCTGGACGTCCACCGTGCCCTGCTGAGCCGTCGCCCAACCCTGATTCACGAGCGGCTTGTCGCGTCCCCAGGTGACCTTCGTGAGTTCCAGGTTCGCCTGCGCCTGGCTCACCTGCGCCTGGTTCGCGCCGATCTGTGCGTCCTGAGTGGCGATTTGCGCGTCAATGTTGCGTATGCCGGCTTCCCCGCCGCTCACCTGGGCCTCCGCCTGCGCGAGCGCGACGCGGTATGGGCGTTGGTCGATCTGAGCGACGACGTCGCCTTTGTTGACGTGTTCGTTGTCGGTGACCGGAACCGCGGTGATGTAGCCACCGACCTCGGGCGCGACCGCGAACTGCCGCGCCGCGATGAACGCATCGTCGGTCGACTCGAAATGGGAGCCGTAATCCCAGTAGAGGTACCCCGCGACCGCCGCCAGCACGAGCGCGACCAGCCCGACCAACGCGACGAGCGGATGCCGGCGGAGCCAGCCCTTGCTCGGGCTTTGGCTTGGCTTTTCCCCTCGCGCATCCGGGGCCGCGCTGGGATTGGCCTCCTTCTCAGGAGGCCCCGCTGGGCGCTCGGTCTTTCGGGCGGGCTCCGCCGGGCGCTCAGCCGCAGGCTGGGTCTCGGGCGGCGGAGCGCGTAGGGCAATGATGTCCCGCTTGGGGCTGGTTGATAACGAACCTCCGAGCCGGTCCGGCGACCCGCGATCCAAATCGGATTCAGACGCGGCCGCGTCCTTGAACATCCGCTGGTCTCGGTCCTGATTCGCGCGCGCCATGGCCGGATTTCTCCAAACGCCCCCGATCCAAACGTGTCCGAAACGAAACTGTTCCGTTCTCTTTACTTTGGCGAGGGTCCGACCTAAATCAAGACGCGAGGAAGGAGTTTCCGGCAATCACGGTTTTGTCAAAGGACGCATGATGGAGGGGGAAAGAAAAATGGAAGCGCAAACCACGTCGAAACGGGTGGGCGGCGTAGTTCGCGGCGGACGCCCGCCGCGCGGACTTGCCGGCAGGGTGGAGGAGCGAATCCTCGATGCAGCGGCGCATGTGTTTCTCGAGCACGGCTTCCGGGGAGCGAGTGTCGATGAAATCGCCGGGGTCGCCTGCGCCGGCAAGCCAACGATCTACGCCAGATTTCCCGGCAAGCAGGCATTGTTCACCGCCGTCGTGGAGCGGCTTGTGCGCCACAACACCAACCTTGAGGCGATTTCATGCTCCGGCGCCTCAATCGAGGAGCGGCTCGACGCTCTTGCCGCTGTCGTTCTGACCAGGGTGCTGACCCCGGAGACGATCGGGCTGATCCGGGTCGCGGTCGCCGAAGCGCGGCGGTTTCCCGACCTGGCGACGAGCGTCAGCCGCATGGGGCGCCAACGCCCGACGGAAGCCCTGGCCCGCGTGTTTGGCGAATTGGCCGGGTCCGACGACATCGGCGCCTCGCCCGCCTTCGGGCCGGACCGGCTCCCGGAGACGGCGCGCCGGTTTCTTGATCTGGTGGTATTGCCGATGCTGATGAGGGCGCTCTTCGGGGAAGATCTGGCCGCCCTGCGCGCCGAAATCGGCCCGCATGTCGCCGGGTCGGTCGCCTTCTTTCTCGCCGGGTGCGGCCGCGGGAATACGCCGGCTCGCGAACTTGCGACGCCAAACGCGGAGCTGCCGGCGAACCGCGAGGCTGTCGCCGGATGAGGACGGGGCCGGCGTGCGCGCTCGCCCGCCGCTTATCCCTTCGCGTCATCATCATCCGTCGGAATGACGACCCCGGAGTTCGGCTCGATCCAGGCCATGTGGTCGCGCACTGCCGTGACTCCCGGCGTGTTCTCAGCGATGACCTTGAGCCCATCGCGCAGCCGCTCGTCGGTGATCGCGCCGCCGAAGGTGACAACGCCGTTCACAACCTCGACCCGGACGCTCGCCCGCGGCGCCCATTCGAGCTTGTCGAGCTCGGCCTGGATCGTGGACTTGATCTCCGTGTCGGGATGGGGGCCTGTCGCTCCTGGCGTCGGAGCCAAGAGTCCCTTGAGGAGGTCCGACCGGGAGATGACGCCGACGACAGTTTGGCTTCGCAACACCGGCAACCGCTTGATGTGGCGGTGGATCATCCGGTCGACGGCCGCGCTGAGGTCGGCGTCTTCCGAAATCGACTCGACGTTGGGGGTCATCACCTCGCCGACCTTGCGTCCGTGTTCATGCGCATAGGCCTCGGCCAGCCGTCCGCTGCCGAGCAGGAGCTCGAGCCAATGCGGGCGCTTGCGTTCGCTTCCGAGCTCGCTGCGGCGAAGGAGGTCGCCCTCGCTCAAGACCCCGACGACCGCATTATCCGCGTCGAAGACGAACAGCGCGCTCACGCGCGAGCGCAACATCGTCTCGACCGCTTCCGCGAGGCTCGCGCTCTCGGGCACGCCGATCACGCCATAAGTCATCACGTCTCGAACCCGCATTCTCTCATTCCTCGCCTTATGGCTGTTCCGGCCATGGACCGGACGGCCGCGGCCAGTAAGCGCCGGGCGACGCGCAAGTGGCAAGTGGCGCGGCCGGCGGTCACCGTTTCGACTGCCGGGCGCGCCGCTCTTTTGCTATTGAGTTAGCGATGCGCCCGCCGCGAGGAGAGGAATGATGGCGAACCCGGTGGTCGTCGAGGCCACGCGCGGAGAGAGGATTGAATCCACCCACCGCGGCGCCGGCGCGGTCGTCGACGCGGATGGTCGCGTCGTCATGGTCTTCGGCGACGCCGAGCGCGCGGTCTATCCGCGCTCGGCGGTCAAGGCGCTGCAGGCCATGCCGCTTGTCGAAAGCGGCGCGGCCGACCGCCTGGGCCTGAGCGACAAGGAGATCGCGCTCGCCTGCGCGTCCCATTCTGGCGGCGAAGACCATGTGGCGACCGCGCGCGTGATGCTCGCCAAGGCCGGGCGCGACGAAGGGACGCTCGAATGCGGCGTCCATTGGCCGCTCGGCGAAGCCGAGGCGCGCGCGCTTGCCCGCTCAGGCCGAACGCCGAACGCGCTGCACAACAATTGCTCGGGCAAGCACGCGGGCTTTGTCTGCCTGTCATGCGCCATGGGCGTCGAGCCGAAGGGCTATGTCGCGCCGGATCACGCCGTGCAGCGCGAGGTCGCGGCGGCGATCGCGGCGGCGACCGGCGCGCGCTTGAGCGAGGAGATGCGCGGCGTCGATGGCTGCGCCATTCCGACCTACGCCGTGCCGTTGATCGCGCTCGCGCGGGGTTTTGCCCGGTTGGGGACCGGGGAAGGGCTGTCCCCGGCGGGCCGAAAAGCCGCGGCCCGCATTCGTTCAGCCGTCGCCGCTCACCCTGTGACGGTCGCCGGAAAAGGCCGTTTCGACACTGATGTCATGAGCCTGCTCGGCGCCGCCGCGTTCACCAAGGGGGGCGCCGAGGGCGTATTCTGCGCCGCGCTGCCCGAAGTCGGGCTAGGCCTCGCGGTCAAAGCCGACGACGGCGCCGGACGCGCGGCGCAAGTCATGATCGCAACGCTCATCCGCCGCTTCGGCGGCTTCGACGACGAGACGGCGGCGCGCCTTCAGCCCTTCGTCGCTCCGCGGCTCTTGAACTGGAACGGCGCCGAAGTCGGGCGCCTGCGCCCGGCGGGCCCGCTCGCGTGACGCGTCTTGCGATGAGGATGAGGGCCGTGCGGATCGTTTTCAAAGTGAGGTTGCAATGGGCGCCGCGGGGGGGCCGCGTGGGCCTCCGGGTCGCAGCGCTGGCCAGCCTCGCGCTTGTCTCAGCCGCGAGCCCGTCC
>JBAUXQ010000679.1:0-2451 GCA_049584355.1 Roseiarcus sp.
ATCCATTGGCGAAGCGACACCGATACGTCGATCCAACTGGGCGAGGCCGTTGCGCTGAGCTGGTTGCAGGATCGCGCGCACGTCTACAATGAGAGGTTCAGCGTCACTTTGACCAAGGTGGACGGAACCACAGCGACCATATCCAATCCATGATGCTGGGGCCGGTTCGCCTCAGGGCGAACTGGCCTTGTTGATGAAGTGGCGGGCGCGCCGCGCGCTCGCTCACCGCGAGAACTTCTTGTACTTCAGCCGGTGAGGGATGACGCTGTCGAGGCCGAGGCGGCGCTTCTTGTCCTCCTCGTAGTCGGCAAAATTGCCTTCGAACCACTCGACATGGCTCTCGCCTTCGAAGGCCAGCATGTGGGTGGCGATGCGGTCGAGGAAGAACCGATCGTGGCTGATGATGACGGCGCAGCCGGCAAAGTCGAGCAGCGCCTCTTCGAGCGCGCGAAGGGTGTCGACGTCGAGGTCGTTGGTCGGCTCGTCGAGCAGGAGCAGGTTGGCGCCCCTCTTGAGCATTTTCGCCAGATGAACGCGGTTGCGCTCGCCGCCGGAAAGCTGGCCGACCTTCTTCTGCTGGTCGGAGCCCTTGAAGTTGAACGCGCCGACATAGGCTCTGCTGTTCATCTCGCGCTTGGCGAGAGAGATGATGTCGTAGCCGCCGGAGATCTCCTCCCACACGGTCTTCTTACCGTCGAGCGCGTCGCGCGACTGGTCGACATAGCCGAGCTCGACCGACTCGCCGATCTTGATCGACCCTGAATCTGGCTTCTCCTGGCCGGTGATCATGTGGAAAAGCGTCGTCTTGCCGGCGCCGTTGGCGCCAATGACGCCGACGATGCCGCCCGGCGGCAGCTTGAACGTCAGCTTGTCGATGAGCAGCCGGTCGCCGTAGCCTTTCGACAGATCGACGAAATCAATGACGTTCTGGCCGAGCCGCTCAGCCACGGGAATGACGATCTGCGCCGTCGTCGGCGCCTTTTCATTGCTCTTCCTGACCAGTTCGTCATAAGCCGCGATACGCGCCTTGGACTTGGTCTGACGCGCCCGCGGCGATGAAGCGATCCATTCGCTTTCTTCGGCAAGCGCGCGCTGCCGGGCGGCGTCCTCGCGGCCTTCCTGCTCGAGCCGCTTCTGCTTCTGCTTGAGCCAGGCCGAATAATTGCCCTCGTACGGGATGCCGCGGCCCCGATCGAGCTCGAGGATCCAGCCGGTGACATTGTCGAGGAAGTAGCGGTCGTGGGTGACAATGAGGATCGCGCCCGGATAGGCGCGCAGGTGGCCTTCGAGCCAGTTGACGGTTTCCGCGTCGAGATGGTTGGTCGGCTCGTCGAGCAACAGCAGGTCGGGCTTCTCAAGCAGCAAGCGGCAGAGCGCGACCCGGCGGCGCTCGCCGCCGGAGAGCGTGGTCACGTCCGAATCGTCCGGCGGGCAGCCGAGCGCGTCCATCGCCTGCTCGACCTGGCTGTCGAGATCCCACAAGCCCTTGGCCTCGATTTCGTCCTGCAGCCGGGTCATCTCGTCGGCGGTGTCGTCGGAATAGTTCATCGCCAGTTCGTTGTAGCGGTCGAGGATCGCCTGCTTGTCCTTGACCCCGAGCATCGCGTTGCCGCGGACGTCGAGCGCCGGATCGAGCTGAGGCTCCTGCGGCAGATAGCCGACCTTGGCGCCCTCGGCGACGAAGCCCTCGCCGACGAACTCAGTGTCGAGGCCGGCCATGATGCGCAGAAGCGTCGATTTGCCCGAGCCGTTGACGCCGAGAACGCCGATCTTGGCGTCGGGGTAGAACGACAGGTTGATGTTCTCGAGCACCTTCTTGCCGCCCGGCCAGGTCTTGCCGAGGCCCTGCATATGATAGATGAACTGGCGCGCGGCCATGTGCTTACGTCCTTGCGAATTCGGGAATTGGGGGCTTGCCTAGCAGGGGCGTTGGCGTGAAACAAGCGCCCCGGACGCCGGCGCCTATGGAGGCTTCGATGCGTGCGGCGTTCAGCTTCGCCATGATCCTGGCGGCGGTCCGCGTCGCGGCGGCTGCCGAGTCGCCGCCGCTGTCGATCGGAGAACTGCTTGCGCAAGGGTGGGAGATCGCCGGCTACGCCAGCGGCTACGACAATCGGTCCACACTCATTCTGTTCCGGCACAAGGACAAGAACTATCTCATCCAGTGCTCGACCCTGTACGACGTGACCCGCAGTCCGCGCGTGACCGTCAATTGCTACGAGCTGCATTGATTGAGGCGAGGACGCTCTTCGTTTGTCATTCCCGGCGGACCGCAGGTCTGCCCGGGAATCCAGCGGCGACGCGCGCTGGCTGGGCACCGCTGGATTCCCGATCGCCCGCTTCGCGGCCGTCGGGAATGACAGTCAGGCAAACGTGGAAGCGACGGCGTCCGCCGCTTTTTGGGCGGCGACGCCGAAGCCGCCGAGCAGCTGCTGCAGCAGGGTTTTGCGT
>JBAUXQ010000680.1:0-2372 GCA_049584355.1 Roseiarcus sp.
GCTCGCCAAGGCGTTTGGGGCCCACGTCGTCGCCACTGCCGGATCGGATGAGAAGGCGGCGCAATGCGAGCGGCTCGGCGCAGATCTCGGCGTCAACCATCGCAAGGACGATTTCGTCGCCCTGACCCGTCAGGCGACAGGGGGCAGGGGCGCCGACGTCATTCTCGACATGGTCGGCGGCGACTACGTCGAGCGCAACTATGCGGTTGCGGCCCTTGACGGACGCATCGTGCAGATCGCGTTCCTCAAGGGTCAGAAAGCGACCGTGGATCTGAGGCCGCTCATGGTGAAGCGCCTCATCCATACCGGCTCGACCTTGCGACCGCGCTCGCCAGCGGAGAAAGCGGTCATCGCCGAGGCCCTCAAGGTCAAGGTGTGGCCGCTTTTGGAAGCGGGCCGCTGCAAGCCGATCATCGACTCGGTTTTCCCGCTCGCCGAGGCGTCGAAAGCGCATGAGCGGATCGAGAGCGCCGACCACGTCGGCAAGGTGGTCCTGAGGACGTGAGCGTCGGGCCGCAGGCCGAGCTTGAAAAGAGGATGTCGAAGTCGCATGTTTCCCGATGCGGGGCGAGAATCAGCCCCGCGCCAAGAGGAACGCGACGCTGACCCTCACGCCTCTCCCTGCTGCGGCGCCACCCGCCCGCAGTTCGGCCGGTTCCGGCCATGCGCCGACGGCCGACATCCTGTCGCAGATCATTGTCGAAGGACTGGAGGAGGCGAAGGCCGAAGACATCGTCTCGATCGATCTTTTCGGGCGGACGACGCTCGCCGACCGGATGATCATCGCCTCCGGCCGTTCGAGCGTACACGTGGGCGCGATCGCCGACCGGGTGGTCAAGGCCTGTCGCGAGGCCGGTTTTCCGTCGCCGAAAGTCGAGGGGATGCCGCTTTGCGACTGGGTCCTGCTCGATGCGCAGAACGCCATCGTCCACATCTTCCGTCCGGATGTCCGCCGGTTCTATAACCTCGAAAAGATGTGGAGCGCGGATCGGCCGGGAGAGGCCGGCAAGAGCTGAGGCGATGCGTCTCGCGCTGGTTTGCGTCGGCAAGCTGAAGGCGGGGCCGGAGCGTTTGCTGTTCGATCGTTACCTCAAGCGGCTGAAGGAGAGCGCGCGGAGCGCCGGCCTCGCCGGCGTCGATGTTCGCGAGATCGGCGAATCGCGGGCGCGGCGGCCAGACGAACGGCGGGCCGAGGAAGGCGCCGCGATCCTGGCGGCGGCGCCGAAGGGCGGCGCGCTGGTCTTGCTCGACGAGCGAGGGGCGCCCGCCACCAGCGAGGAATGGGCCGCCGACATCGGCCGCGCGCGGGATGGGTCGAGACCGGTCTATGCGGTCGCGATCGGCGGACCGGACGGTCTCGATTCGTCGCTTGGCGCCGCCGCGCATCGAATCGTGAGCTTTGGCGCGATGACCTGGCCTCACCAGCTCGTCCGGGTGATGGCCGGCGAGCAGCTTTACCGGGCGATGACGATTCTCGCCGGCCATCCCTATCATCGCCGATGAACGCCCCGATATTGGCTAAATTTCGTGATTCTTGCCCTGCATGTCCCAACGCTTAAGCCCGTTCAGGCGAGCCGCAGCAGGCAGCGCAGCTCTCGTCGCCTGGTTCGGCGCGGCGTGGCCGGCGCAAGCCGATCCCGCTCCGCCGGATCCGCCGGCCGCGGCCGATCAGGCGCGCGAGAACAAGGAGACCGAGCTGCGCGGGGTCGAAGATACGCTGCGCGCGTCGGAAGAGCAGCGCCGTGCGATCGAGGCCGAAATCGAGTCGTTTCGCGCTGATCGGGGTCGCCTGTCGGCGGCGTTGATCGAGACCACCGCCAAGGTTCAGGACGCCGAGCGCGGCGCCGCCGCAGCCGGCGACAAACTGGCGAGCCTCAACGCCACTGCCGACGAGCTCTCGCGTTCGCTCGAGCGCCGACGGGCGGTGATCGCGGATGTGCTTGCCGCCCTTCAGCGCATGGGCAGCAATCCCCCACCCGCCATTCTCGTCAAGCCCAACGACATGTCGGAAGCGGTGCGGGCGGCGACAGTCATGAGCGCGGTGATCCCGGAATTGAAGTCGCAGATCGAGTCCGTCCGCAACGATCTCGACGCCCTCGCCAGGACCAGGGACTCGATCGCCGTCGAGCGCGACGAGCTCACTCAGCGGGGCCAGGCGCTGGCGGTCGATAAAATGCGTCTCGGCGCCCTCATCGACGCGCGCCAGCAGTCGCTCGCCTCGGCGCAGGACGCCCTCGGCTCGCAGCGGCGTCGGGCGGCCGACCTCGCCCGGCAGGCGACGTCGCTCAAGGACCTCATCGCCCGGCTGGACAGTGAAAACGACGCCCGCACGGCCGCCGCGACGGCGGCGCATGCAACCGAGGCTGCCGCAG
>JBAUXQ010000681.1:0-1560 GCA_049584355.1 Roseiarcus sp.
ACTAAAAGTGTTTCACGTGAAACATTCTGATGCTAAACCTCAACATCCACATAGCATATTCGACGAAGCCCAAATGTTTCACGCGCCGATGCGCGTGAAACATTCCGGACACTGGGTGCAGGGGTCACCCCTGCCCAAGGAAGCGTGAAACCCACGGCGGGCTTCACATTACAATTAAGTTCTTTCTCTCTTCTCCGCCTAGACGATCACTTTCGCGGCGCGCAGTTCATCTACCTGGCTGCGCTCGATTCCGGCTTCGCGCAGAACTTCGTCGGTATGCTCGCCGAGTTTGGGCGGGACGCGCCACATCTTCATCGGGGTTTCCGAGAAGCGTGCGCCGGGACTCACGGTGCGCACCTGGCCTGCGCTGGGATGGTCGTAAACCGAGAAGCTTTCGTTCTCGACGATTTCCGGATCCTGCAGGAGAGTTTCGTAGTTGTGGACCGGGCCGCATGGAATGTCGGCGGCCTCGAGCACCGGAAGCCATTCGGCAGTGTTCTTTTCAGGAAACAGCTTCGCAAGGCCGCGCATGAAATTGCGTCCGCGCTCGGCGCGATCTGTTGTCTCAGGCCAAAACTCAGGATGCCCTACTGCCTCGGCCAGCCGCTTTGATTGCGCGTCGGTGAACGGCGCGATCGTGAGCCATCCGTCCTTCGTCTTGAAAGGATCGAGCGTGGTGCTCTTGGGCGCGAGATGCTTGAACTCGTCCTCCGGCAGCAGCGTGTAGCCGTAAATCGAATCGTTGGCGGTGAACGCCATCATCGCCTCGAGCATCGGAACTTTGATGTACTGACCGACGCCGCGGGCGCGCGCTGCATGCAATGCGCTCACGACGGCGAGCGCCGCGGTCATCCCGCTCACTTTATCCGCCAGCGCCATCTTGACCGCGGTCGGCTGTCCCGCTTTGAGGCCCTGAATATACGCCATGCCGGAGTAGCCCTGGATGACGGGGTCGTAGGCGGGAAAATTCGCGAGGCGGCCCTTCGGCGGGAAGCCGCAGATCGAGCAGTAGACGACCTTGGGATTGGCGCGGCGAATGTCGGCATAGCCGATGCCGAGGCGGTCGGCGACGCCGGGGCGATTGTTCTCGACCATAGCGTCGGCCTTCACTGCGAGGCGGCGGACGAGGTCGCGGCCGTGCTCCTTTTTGATATCGATCACAATGCTGCGTTTGTTGCGGTTGAAGTTCAGGAAGGCCGCGGTCAGGCCGCCACGCTGCGGACCGACGTTGCGGCGCATCGAGTCGCCTTCGGGCGGTTCGATCTTGATAACGTCGGCGCCGAGGTCGCCGAGCAACTGCGTGCAGAACGGCCCCGAAATTACGGCGGTCAGATCGAGGACGCGAAAGCCAACCAGCGGTCCATCAGCCATAGCGAAAATCCTTCAAGCGCGCGCGTTTGGGCGTAAGAGATACTAGCCGTGATAGAGCGAGGAGTCACGAACCGCAGGTCTGTCGATGCGACAGTGCTTAACCCGCGCACGCATGCGGCGTCAAGGTGAAGACGCTTTTCTATCTTGTTCCCCTTCCCGAGCGGGAACGGGAACCGGATTTGAAGGCGA
>JBAUXQ010000682.1:0-1872 GCA_049584355.1 Roseiarcus sp.
GCACCACTGAGCGAATTCGTGCACGCCGACCGCGTTGGACTCGGACGTATGCCAGGCGAGGTCGAGCCGCGTCGGGCGATCCTTGCGCGGACCGACCCCGTCCTCCCAATTGTAGGCTGAGACGAAATTGCCGCCGGGATAGCGCACGATCGGAACCTTCAGCTCCCGAACCAGGTCGATGACGTCCTTCCGCATGCCGTTGGCGTCAGCGGTCTTATGTTCGGGTTCGTAGATGCCGGTGTAGACCGCCCGCCCGAGGTGCTCGATAAACGCGCCGTACAGCCGGTCGTCGATTTTCGCGATCCCGTAGTCCCGATTGGCGGTGACCGAAGCGCGCATGTTCCCTCCTCTCAATATCAAGAAGTTCGATATATAGGAGCCGCTTCCGCGCGTGGCGTCAAGCCGCCGCTCCGAGCGGTCCGAAGCGTATTTTGTCAAGGAAACGCTGGAAGATCGAGCGTCCGAACGATCCTTTTTGCCCGCGCCGCGAGAAGTCTTGTCGATCGTTCAGTATCAAATTCATTGATTGAAAGCGCTTGGCGCCTCGCGTTTTCCTCGCTACCATCCTCGGCCAAGGCTCCCCGAAGGCGCAATTTGTGGAAACGCGCGCCTAAGATGCGGGATGCCGCCAGGTCATTTTTGGGAGGAAGTCGAGATGATCCGCAAAATCTTGTACGCGACCCTGGCCAGCGCGGCGTTGGCAGTCGGCGTGGCGCACGCAACCGAAAATATCGTCTGGTGGGATTTCCTCAGCGGCGGCGACGGCGTCCGCATGAAGGCAATGCTCGACGAGTTCAACAAGGAGCACGAGGGCAAGGTCCACATCGATGCGACCACGCTCGAATGGGGCGTGCCGTTCTACACCAAGGTGCAGACCTCGGCGGCGACGGGGCAGGGTCCCGACGTCATGACCTATCATGAATCGCGGATGCCGCTCGGCATCTCGACTGGCTCGCTGAGCCCGATCGCTCCGGAAGAACTCGCCGCGGCGGGCATCAAGGCGAGCGATTTCGGGCCCGCCAACTGGAAGGCGGCGCAAGGCGCGGACGGCAAGCAATATGCCGTGCCGCTCGATATTCACTCGATCATCCTCTATTACAACAAGGACATGCTGAAGAAGGCCGGCTTGCTCGGCGACGACGGCAAGCCCAAAGGGCTCGACGGCGCCGCCAATTTTGACGCGGCGCTGGCGAAACTGACCACCAAGGACGTCGCCGGACTTTCCGTCCCGAACGACGGGGCGACGGGGTGGCGCATCTTCTACACCCTCCTCAATCAGCAGGACGGCCAATTCTTCAAGGACGGCAAGTTCCTTGACGGCGACAATCTCGACAAGGCGACGACCGCGCTCGCCGAGATGCAGAAGTGGGTGAAGAGCGGCGCGACGCCCGCGAACACCGAATATCCGGCCTCGATCGCCCTCTTCACGTCGGGCAAGGCGGCGATGCACATCAATGGCGTCTGGGAGGTTCCGACCATGGTCGATCTGGCCAAGAAGGGCCAGCTCTTCGACTGGGGCGCGATCCAGATCCCGACCTTCTACGCCCACCCCGCGACCTGGGCGGATTCGCATTCGTTCGCGATCCCGAACCGCGCGGGCAACCCGGTCGATCCGGCCAAGCGCAAGCTCGTGCTGGACGCCGTGCACTGGTTCAACGAGCACTCGCTCGAGTGGGCGGGCGGCGGTCACATCCCGGCGTACCTCCCGGTCCAGGACAGCGCAGCGTTCAAGGCGCTCAAGCCGAATTCGGACTATTCGTCATTAGCCAAGACCGCTGTCTTCGACCCGGTCTCGGTGTTGGCTGGCGTGGCCTCGCCCGTCTACGACGCCTCGGGCAACTATGTCATCCCGGCGATGATGGGCGACATGAC
>JBAUXQ010000683.1:0-12645 GCA_049584355.1 Roseiarcus sp.
GTGTTGCGCGCCGACGGCTCCGAGCGCCTCGACATCGCCGCCGAGTCCGCCCCAGCCGACGCCGAGTGGCTCGGGCGGGAGGCGGGACGCGACCTCGCGGCCCGCCTGCCGGCGGGGGTGCTGGTCAAGGGCTGCTGACCGCGACGGCCGCGTCGCGTATATTGCGCTCTTGACGCCCGCGTCCCGTCCGCCCCATTGCATGAGGCCACATGACGCCCGAGCGTCGCGAATTTTCAGGCGAGGATGACGGCGATGGCTAACGACCAGATGATGGCGCAGATGTCGACGAAACCCGGCTTCATCGCCGCGCTCGATCAGAGCGGGGGGTCGACCCCGGGCGCGTTGCGCCTCTACGGCATTCCCGACAGCGAATACAAGGGCGATGACGCCAAGATGTTCGAGCTCATGCACGAGATGCGGGTTCGCATCATCACTGCGCCTGCTTTCAACGGCGACAAGGTGATCGCCACGATTTTGTTCGAGCGGACGATGGACGGCGAGGCGAAGGGTAGGCCGGTTCCGACCTATTTGTGGGAGGACCGGGGCGTCGTGCCGTTCGTCAAGGTCGATAAAGGTCTGGAAGCGGAAAAGGACGGCGTCAGCCTGATGAAGCCGATGCCGGACCTAGACAAGCTTCTCGCCCGGGCGGTCAAGCTCGGCGTGTTCGGCACCAAGATGCGCTCGGTCATCAACCTGGCGTCGAAAACCGGGATCGCCGCCATCGCCAGGCAACAGTTCGAGTTTGGGGAGCAGATCGCGCGCCACGGGCTCACGCCGATCCTCGAGCCGGAAATCTCGATCAAGAGCCCGGACAAGGCTGGGGCCGAGCGGATCCTCCTCGCCGAACTGGCCAAAGGGCTCGACGCCTTGCCGGCCGGCCGCAAGGTGATGCTCAAGCTGACGTTGCCCGAGGTTCCCGATTTCTATCAGCCGCTGATCAAGGACAAGCGGGTCGTCCGAGTCGTCGCGCTCTCCGGCGGCTATACTCGGCACGAGGCGTGCGAGCGTCTCGCCAAAAATCACGGCATGATCGCGAGCTTCTCGCGCGCGCTCGCCGAGGGCCTCAAGCGTTCGATGTCCGACGCCGAGTTCGACAAAGCGCTGGCCGATTCGATCGACGAGATCTATCGGGCCTCGACGATGAAGGCCTAAGAGGTGGCGGTCAGGTTCTATTACGCCTCGGGCTCACCGTATGCGTGGCGGGTCTGGCTCGCGCTCGAGCGCAAGGGCATTCCTTATCACCGGAAAACTCTGTCCTTTTCCGACGGCGATCTGAAGACACAGGAATACGGCGCGCTCAACCCGCGCCGGCGGGTTCCGGTGCTGGTCGACGACGACTTCGTCCTCGCCGAATCTGCGGCCATCGTCGAGTATATCGAGGACCGATGGCCAAACGGCCCGGCGCTTTTCGCTCGTGAACCGCGCAAGCGCGCAATCCAGCGGCGGATGGTGCGCGAGGCGGACGACTATCTCGCCAAAGTCGGCACGCGGTTCGCGGCCGGCCCAGCCGCGGAAGAGACGGCCAAGGAACTGCGCGAGGAACTTGCCCTGTGGGAGGGCGCCGCGACCGGCGACTATCTGACCGGCGATCTCTCGGCCGTCGACCTCACCGTCTACCCGCTGATGGCGCTCTTCCTGAAAATCGCCGGCCGGCGTCCGGATTTCGTCAAGAACGATTTCGTCGGTCCCAATCTTTCGGCCTGGATGAATCGCATGCACGCGCTCCCGGTCGTCCAGCACACCTGGCCGCCGCACTGGAAAGAGGCTGTTTCGGCTTGACCGCTGGGAGCCCTCGCACACGATGGATAATCAGACGGACAGGGCCGATCTCAAACTGGGGACATACCCATGAGCGCCGCGGTCGAGACCGTCTTTCTGTTCGACGTCGACAATACGCTCCTTGACAACGACCGGTTTCAGGACGACCTCAAAGGGGAACTCACGCGCGCCCACGGCGAGAGCGCCTGCGGGCGCTACTGGCGGATTTTCGAGGAGCTGCGCGGCGAACTGGGCTACGCCGACTATCTCGGCGCCCTCGAACGCCTGAGAATTGAGCGCCTGCATGATCCCATGCTTCTGCCGACCGCCAACTGGATCATCGACTATCCGTTCGCCGACCGCCTCTTTCCGGACGCGCTCAAGGTTGTCGAGCATGTGCGGCAATGGGGGACGCCCGTCATTCTCTCCGACGGCGACGCCGTCTTCCAGCCGCGCAAGATCGCGCGCTCCGGCTTGTGGGACGTGTTCAAAGGAAACGTGCTGATCTACGTGCACAAGGAAAACGAGATCGCCGACGTCGAGCGCTGGCATCCCGCCGCCCACTATGTCCTTGTCGACGACAAGGCCCGCATCCTCGCCGCGGTCAAAGCGATCTGGGGCGATCGGGTCATGACCATCTTCCCGAAACAGGGCCACTTTGCTTTGCAGGAGCCGCCGCGCGACGGGACGTCCGTCGATCTGGCGATCGACAGGATCGGAGATTTGCTCGGCCATGACCTGTCGAAACTGACGCGGTGAGCCGCGGCGGCGTCCTCGCCGCTCGTTCAACATTGGTTGCGAGCGCTCATACCTCTGTACAATTGAGCGCTCCGTTTTCATCGCCGCACACTTTCTTTCTGTAAGGTTGAAGTGCGGCGCCGCCACGAGGCTCGAATTCGGGGTGTGATGTTGGTCACAACTTCCGCAGGGGAGCGCGGCTACATTCTGAGTTTTTCGACCTGATGGAACAATTCGCCGGGCGCCCTCCCCGGCGCGGAGACTGGACAAGTTTCGGCAGTCCGGTTAGCGAAGAGGAAAGCGGCGCCGGGTTAAAAGGACGCGGGGCCGAGAAGGACAGGCGATGGACTATCACCGGAGCTTCGAGGAGGCGACTGCGCGCCTGAAGGCCGAGGGGCGCTACCGCACCTTCGCCAATCTGGAGCGCGACGCGGGCAGGTTCCCGATGGCGCAATGGCGCCCGGCGGGAGCGGAGAATGATCCGCGTGAAGTGACCGTGTGGTGCTCGAACGACTATCTCGGCATGGGCGGCCACCCCGACGTGATCGAGGCCTCGGTGCGCGCGGCGCGCGCCCATGGCGCCGGCGCCGGCGGCACCCGCAACATTTCCGGCACCCACAATCCGATCGTCGAGCTCGAGGCCGAGCTCGCCGACCTGCACGGCAAGAAGGCGGCGCTCGCATTCACGTCCGGCTGGATCTCCAATCTCGCAGCAATTTCGACCATCGCCGGTCTCTTGCCCGATTGCCTGATCCTCTCCGACGCGCTGAACCACAATTCGATGATCGAGGGCGTCAAGCGCTCGGGCTGCGAGAAGCGGGTGTGGCGGCACAATGACGTCGATCACCTCGAGGCGCTGCTCGCCGCCGAGCCGATCGACCGCGCCAAGCTCATCCTGTTCGAGAGCCTTTACTCGATGGACGGCGATATCGCGCCGATCGCCGCAATCGTGGCGCTGGCCGAGAAGTACCACGCCCTCACCTATATCGACGAAGTGCACGCGGTCGGCCTCTATGGGCCTCGCGGCGGAGGGTTGAGCGAGCGGGAGGGGCTCGCCGCCCGCATCGACGTCATCGAGGGCACCCTCGCCAAGGGATTTGGCTCGCTCGGCGGCTATATCGCGGCGAGCGAGCCGATCGTCGACGCGGTCAGGAGCTTCGCCCCCTCGTTCATATTCACCTCGACCCTGCCGCCGAGCGTGGCTGCAAGCGCCGCCGCCGCCGTGCGCCATCTGAAGCGGTCGAGCGTCGAGCGCGAGCGCCACCAGCACATGGCGAAGCTCGTCAAGCATGCGCTGCGCGCCGCCGGCCTGCCGGTGATGGACAATCCTTCGCACATCGTCCCGGTGTTCGTCGGCGACGCGCGCAAATGCCGGGCGGCCAGCGAAATGCTGCTCGAGCGGCACGCGGTCTACATCCAGCCGATCAACTATCCGACCGTCGCCAAGGGGACGGAGCGGCTGCGCGTGACCCCAACCCCGGCCCACAGCGAAGCGCAAGTCGCCGAGCTCGTCGAGGCGCTGGTCGACGTGTGGCGGGCGCTGGGCCTCAAGTTCGAGGAGGCGCGCGTGATCCCGCTCTTCCGCGCCAACGCGAACGAGGACGCCCACTGCGCGTATCCGGAGATGAAGCGCGCGGCGGAATAGGCGGCCGCCTTGCTCGGCCGCCCCTCGCCCCAGGCGACTCCCGCAAAGGGCGTCCCGGAACGCCCGTCTGACGACGGGCTAGCGGGCCGGATGAGGGCTCGCAAGCCTCTCCTCGCCGCGCTCGCCGGCAAGCGGCAGCCGACGCCGCCGATCTGGCTCATGCGCCAGGCGGGGCGCTATCTGCCGGAATACCGGGACCTTCGGGCGAAAGCCGCGACCTTTCTCGATTTTTGCTATGACCCCGCCCTCGCAGTCGAGGCGACGCTGCAGCCGATCCGCCGGTTCGGGTTCGACGGTGCGATCCTGTTCTCCGACATTCTCGTCCTGCCGGACGCGCTCGGCCAGCGCGTCGCCTTTGAATCGGGCGACGGCCCTCGCCTCGACCCGATCTGCGACGCTCAGGGCCTGGCGAAACTCAGCCGCCAGCCCGACTGGAACCGGCTTGCGCCCGTGTTCGAAGCTCTCGACCGCCTCAAGACCGCGTTACCGAGCGACGTGGCGCTGATCGGCTTCTGCGGCGCCCCGTGGACGGTGGCGAGCTATATGATCGCTGGGCGCGGGACGCCGGATCAGGCGCCGGCGCGCCTCTTCGCCTATCGCCATCCGGACCTGTTCGCGGCCCTGATCGACCGGCTCGTCGACGCCTCGGCCGAATACCTGGTCCGGCAATTGGCGGCGGGCGCGGAAGCGGTGCAGATCTTCGATTCCTGGGCCGGCGTGCTGCCCCCGGCCGAATTCGATCGCTGGTGCGTCGCGCCGATGGCGGCGCTCGCGGCCAGGGTCCGGGCCAAGGCGCCGGAGGCGCCGATCATCGCTTTTCCGCGCGGCGCCGGGACCCAATTGGCGAAATTCGCCCCTCTCGTCGCCATCGACGCGATCAGCCTCGACACGGCCGTCGAGCCGAAGGCCGCCGATGCCGCCCTGCCCGGGCGGTTCGCGCTGCAGGGCAACCTCGATCCGCTGGCGCTCATCGCCGGCGGACCGCGCCTCGACCACGAGGTCGAGCGCGTCCTCGAGGGGTTCGCCGCGCCCCGGGCCCATATTTTCAATCTCGGCCACGGAATCCTGCCCGAGACGCCCGTGGGCAACGTCGAGCGCCTGGTCGCCAGGGTGCGCGGCGAAACGTCGCCATGAACATTTCGGCGCCGGCGCCCGACGACGCGCGCTTCGCACGCGCGAGCGATTGGTTCGCGACCATCCAGCGGCGGATCGTCGAGGCGATGGAGGCGCTTGAGCGCGAGTTTGCCGACGCCGGCGCCAAGATTGCGCCGGGCCGGTTCACGATCGAGCCCTGGGAGCGCACCGACGCCAGCGGCGCCCCCGGCGGCGGCGGGCGGATGGCGATGCTGCACGGGCGCCTGTTCGAGAAGATGGGCGTGCACTTGTCGGTCGTTCACGGCGCCTTCCCGGCCGAGTTCGCGGCGCAAATTCCGGGCGCCGAGAAGGACCCGCGCTTCTGGGCCGCCGGCGTCTCCGTGATCGCCCATCCGTGGAGCCCGCATGTTCCGACCGTGCATATGAACACCCGGCTCGTGCGCACGACCAAGACCTGGTTCGGCGGCGGCGCGGATCTGACGCCGATGCTGGACGAGCGCCGCAAGCCGGACGATCCGGACGCGATCGCCTTTCACGCGGCGATGCGGGCGGCCTGCGACCGGCATCCCGGGGTCGGCGACGCCGAGCGGTTCAGAAAGTGGTGCGACGAGTACTTTTATCTCAAACATCGCAACGAGCCGCGCGGGATCGGCGGCATCTTCTTCGATTATCTCAACAGCGCCGGAGATAAAGGCAATTCCGCCTTCGACGCCGATTTCGCCTTCGTGCGCGAAGTCGCCGAGAGCTTCCTTGGCGTCTATTGCGACATCGTGCGTCGCAACGCCGGGAGGCCGTGGAGCGAAGCCGAGCGCGAGGAACAACTGGCCCGGCGCGGACGTTATGTCGAGTTCAACCTACTCTATGATCGCGGCACAATTTTCGGCCTGAAGACCGGCGGCAACATCGCTTCGATTCTGTCGTCGATGCCCCCGCTCGCCAGCTGGCCTTGAACGAGCTTAACAAAGACTCTCGGAGACTGACCATGGTCAACGCCGCCCAGTCCGGCCGCTTTCGCCTCGGTGGGGCGTTCGAAGTCAACCGCCTCGGCTTCGGCGCGATGCGCATCGTCGGCCGCGGAGTCTGGGGCCCGTCCGCGGACCGCGCCGAGGCGCTGAAAACGCTGCGCCGCCTGCCCGATCTCGGCGTCGACTTCATCGACACCGCCGATTCCTATGGCCCCAACTTTTCCGAAGAGCTGATCCGGGAAGCTCTTGCCCCTTACGGCAAGATCCATGTCGGGACCAAGGGCGGCCTCGCGCGAACCGGACCGAACATCTGGATACCGCTCGGCCGGCCGGAATATCTGATCCAGCAGGCGCACACGAGCCGCTGGCGGCTCGGCGTCGAGATTATCGATTTGTGGCAGTTGCATCGCATCGATTCGAAGGTGCCGGCCAAAGAGCAGTTCGACGCCATCGCCACGCTGATCAAGGACAAGGTCATCCGCTGCGCGGGTCTGTCGGAAGTCAGCGTGGCGGAGATCGAGGCGGCCGCGAAGGTCTTCCCGGTCGCCACGGTCCAGAACCGCTATAATCTGACTGACCGGACAAGCGAGGCCGCGCTCGACCATTGCGCAAAAAACGGCATCGGCTTCATCCCCTGGTTCCCGCTCAACGCCGGCGAACTCACGAAGGAAGGAGCGGCGCTCGACGCGATCGCCCGCAGGCATAAAGCGACTCCTGGCCAGATCGCGCTCGCCTGGCTGTTGAAACGCAGCCCTGTCATGTTGCCGATTCCCGGCACCGGCAAGGTCGCGCATCTCGAGGAGAACGTCGGCGCGGCGGCGATCAAGCTCTCCGACGAAGAATTCGCGACGCTCGATCGCGCGGGACGCGGCGGATGACGCCGTCGGCGGCTCAGCGCGCCTGACCCTGTGTCTTCGCGCTTTCGATCAAGTGATCCTGGTAGCGGGCGCGCAGCGCGAGCTTGTTGAGCTTGCCGGTCGCCGTATGGGGCAGTTCTTCCAGCATCAGCACGTCGTCGGGGAGCCACCACTTCGCCACCTTGCCGGCAAACATGCCGAGAAGCTCGTCCTTGTCGATCTGCGCGCCCGCGCGCGGCACGACGAGCAGCAATGGACGCTCCTGCCATTTTGGATGGCGGGCGGCGATGATCGCGGCCTCGGCGACGGCGGGATGCGAGACGGCGATGTTTTCGAGCGCAATCGAACTGATCCACTCGCCGCCCGATTTGATGACGTCCTTCGAGCGATCGACGATCTCGGCGCAGCCGTCAGGGTCGATTGTGCAGACATCGCCGGTCCTCAGCCAGCCCTCGGAATCGGCCGCGCCCTCCGCGCCGCGATTGAGGTATTCGCGGCACACCCAGTGGCCGCGGACCAGGAAATCGCCGAACGCCTTGCCGTCCCAAGGCAGTTCGCGCCCCTCCGCGTCGACGATCTTCATGTCCGTGCCGCAGGCGGCGCGGCCCTGCCTGAGCCGATGGCGAATCGCGTCTTCCCCGGTCAGCACGGCGCTTGCAGGGGTCGGCGAATTGTAGGTGACGATCGGGCTGGTCTCGGTCATGCCCCAGCCCTGCTCGACGTTGACGCCCATCGGCGTGAACTCCTCGACGAGCAGCCGAGGCAAAGCCGAACCGGCGACGAGCATGCGCTTCAGCGAGGTCAGCCTCTCGCCCGAACTCCGCAGATGCGCGAGCAGTCCGAGCCAGATGGTCGGGACGCCTGCGGTCATGGTGACGCGCTCGCTTTCGAGCATCTTGAACAAAGAAGCGCCATCGAGATGCCGGCCCGGCAGAACGAGCGTCGCGCCGACCATGGTGGCACAATAGGGCAAGCCCCATGCGCAGGCGTGATACATCGACGCGGCTGGCAGAATGCGATCGACCGAGCGGATGCCGAACGTCTCGGCGGAATTGCCAGCGTAGGTGTGCAGCATCGTTGCGCGGTGGCTGTAGAGCACGCCTTTGGGCCTGCCGGTGGTGCCCGAAGTGTAGCAAAGCGCGCTCGCCGTGTTCTCGTCGAACGCCGGCCAGACATAGTCCTCGTCCGCCTCGGCCAGCAGCGTCTCATAACAGTAGAGACGCATACCTGGCGCAAGCGCGACGTCCTTCATCTCTGCCGCCCCGCTCAGCAGCACCACCGAGCGGACGCGGGAGTTTACCGCGGGCGCGATCTCGGCCAGCAGCGCCGCAAAGGAAGGATCGGCGAAGATGATGCTGTCCTGGGCGTCGGTCATGATGAAGGCGATGTCATCCGCCGACAGGCGCGGGTTCACCGTGTGACAGACCGCGCCCATGCCTGAAACGCCGTAATAGAGCTCGAGATGCCGGAAATCGTTCCATGCGAGCGTCGCCACCCGATCGCCGAGGCCGACCCCAAGCCTCGTCAGCGCGCGCGCCAGCCGACGGCTTCGGCGCTCGACCTCTGCGTAGGTGGTTCGGTGAAACGTAGGGCCGCCGAGGTTCGAGACCACCTCGGAGCGGCTTCGATGACGCGCGGCGTGGACGATGAGCGAGGAGATCAACAAGGGGTAGCGCTGCATCAACCCAAGCATCGGTCCTCCCGTATGTCGACCGGCAAATTGATCCGGCTCCTTCGGTCTCCGCGCAGCCTGCACCATTTCATCGTGTTGAACAATGCGCCGTCTTCGAAACGGGTGCGGTCGGCCCGGGGGAAAGGGCTCATCATTGCATGAACAGGTCGGTTTGCTGGGCCCGAACGGCTTTGCGCGGCGGACGCGGCCGGCGTTGCGCCTAGCTCAGCTCCTCAGCACCACGCAGGCGCCGCCGGCCGCCTCGAGCGCGGCGCAGAGCTTCTCAGCTTCCGGGCGGTTCTGCGCCGGCAGGCGCACACGATAGAACGGACGGAAGCCGCGGCTTCTCACCACGGAGCCGAGCACGAACGGGTTCTTTCCGCCAACAACCGAATAAAAATCGTGCCGCGTGCGCTCAAAAGCGCGCATCGCCGACGCGCGCGAGAAGCTGGCGGCGATCTGTACCCCCCAGGGCGCAAACCAACCCGAGACGATCGGCGAGACGCCCGGCGCCGTGCGGAGAGTGGCGATGAGGCTCAGGCATGACGGGCCCTGGGGCGCCCCCAACTGGGGCGGCGTCGGGGTTCGCCATTCCTCGGCGTCGTGGCCGGTGAGCGCGAGCACGTAGTCCTGGGTTTCGAGCGGAAGCTGGCCTTTGTCGTCGAGCCATTTGTCGACCGCGGTTTCGCCGGCGTTGTAGGCCGCCGCCGCGAGGCCCAGGTTGCCGAACTTGTGTGCGAGTTCAGCGAGGTACTTCGCCGAGGCCGGAATCGCCGAAGCCGGATCGAACGGATCCACGAGCCCCCGCGCGGACGCCGTGCCGGGCATGAACTGGGCGACCCCTTGCGCGCCCGCAGGACTGACCGCGTCGGGCCGGAACGAGCTTTCACGCCAGATGAGCTTGGTGAAATATTCGACCGGCAGACCTTGGGCCTTGGCCGAAGTTTCGAGGATCCCGCATAGCGTCGCGAGCGCATTGTCGGTCTCGGGGCCGGCGTCGGCCCTCGCCGCGCGGCCGCTCGGCCAAAGGATGAGCGCGGCGAGCGCTATCGCCACGCTTTTGGCGAATCTCTCTCGCCGCCGAGCGGCGGTCAAAGAGCCCCATGCAACCCCCATTTGCGTCCGGTCTTCCACGCTCCCGGATTCTCATATGTCGTCGACGCGCACAACAGCTTTGCCTGCCAAAGCGCCGATGCTATAGCGGCAAAACACCGTCGCGCCGCGCTTCTCCCGTCAACGAAAGTCCCCGCCGATGCCCAAGATCAAGGTGAGCAACCCGGTTGTCGAGCTCGACGGCGACGAGATGACGCGCATCATCTGGCACCTCATCCGCGACAAGCTGATCCACCCCTATCTCGACATCGACCTCAAGTATTTCGACCTCGCGGTCGAGAACCGCGACGCGACCAACGACCAGGTGACCATCGACGCCGCCGAGGCGATCAAGGTCTACGGCGTCGGCGTCAAGTGCGCGACCATCACCCCGGACGAGGCGCGGGTGAAGGAGTTCCATCTCAAGGAGATGTGGAAGAGCCCGAACGGCACCATCCGCAACATCCTCGGCGGCGTGATCTTCCGCGAGCCGATCATCTGCAAGAACGTGCCCCGCCTGGTTCCCAGTTGGACCCAGCCGATCGTCATCGGCCGCCACGCCTATGGCGACCAATATCGGGCCACCGATTTCAGGGTGCCGGGCAAGGGCCGCCTGACCATCCGTTTCGAGGGCGAGGACGGGGCGGTGATCGAGCGGGAAGTGTTCAAGTTCCCCGGCGGCGGGGTCGCCATGTCGATGTACAATCTCGACGATTCGATCCGCGACTTCGCCCACGCGTCGCTGAATTTCGGCCTCATGCGCAAGTATCCGGTCTATCTGTCGACCAAGAATACGATTCTGAAAGCCTATGACGGCCGCTTCAAGGATATCTTTCAGGAGGTCTACGACGCCGAATTCAAGAGCCGGTTCCAGGCGCTCGGCATCACCTACGAGCATCGCCTGATCGACGACATGGTCGCCGCGGCGCTCAAGTGGTCGGGCGGCTACGTATGGGCGTGCAAGAACTACGACGGCGACGTGCAGTCGGACACAGTCGCGCAAGGCTTCGGCTCGCTCGGCCTGATGACCAGCGTCCTGATGACGCCCGACGGGCGGACGGTCGAGGCCGAGGCGGCGCACGGCACCGTCACCCGCCACTACCGCGAACATGAGAAGGGCCGCCAGACCTCGACCAACTCGATCGCCTCGATCTTCGCCTGGACCCGCGGCCTCGCCCACCGCGCCAAGCTCGACGACAACCAGGCGCTGGCCAAATTCGCCTCGACCCTCGAGCGGGTGTGCGTCGACACGGTCGAAGCGGGCTCGATGACCAAGGACCTCGCGCTCCTGGTCGGTCCGGAGCAGAAGTGGCTCTCGACCGAAGGCTTCCTCGACAAGATCGACGAGAACCTGAACAAGGCGATGGCGTAGCGCGCAGGCCCTCATTCGGCCGCGCTGCGCGCGTCCACCTTCTCCCGCGCTGCGCGCGTCCACCTTCTCCCGTCAGCGGGAAAAGGGATTGAGGGCTTCGGCGCCGGGCGACACGTCAACCCAGCTCTTCGTGCACCAGGCTCACCCAATAGCCCGCGCCGAGCGTCAGGATGTCGTCGTTGAAGTCGTAGCGCGGCGTGTGAACGTCGTGGAACTTGCCGTCCGGGCCGACCCCCGCGCCGATCAAAATGAAGGCGCCGGGGCGGGCGTTCAGCATGAACGAGAAATCCTCCGAGCCCGTCAGCAGCGGCGCTTCCGCGTTCACCTTGGCGGGCCCGACCAGCGCGCGCGCCGCCGCCGCGGCGATGTCGGTCTGCTCGGGGTGGTTGACCAGCGGCGGGTAGCGGCGGTGATAATCGAACTCGACCGTGCAGCCATGCGCCGCGGCGGCCGAGTGTGCGAGCTCGCCGAGACGCTTTTCCAAGAGATCACGAATTTCCGGCGCATAGGAGCGCGCCGTGCCGCGCACGACCATCCTCGCGGGAATGATCGCCGGCGAATTGAAATCGCCACCCGAGACATGGCCGACGCTGACCACCGCGGTCTCCGTCGCTTTCACGCTTCGGCTGACGATGGTCTGGATCGCCATGATGAACTGCGCCGTCACGATCGTCGTGTCGGCAGCAAGATGGGCGGCCGCGCCGCCGTGGCCGCCGGCGCCGAGGAAGGTCGCGGTCCAGGTGTCGCTTGCGGCCATGAACGGGCCCCTGCGGGTTGCGAAGGCGCCGACCGGCAGGCCCGGCGCATTGTGCATGCCATAGACCGCATCGACGGGGAAGCGTTCGAACAGCCCCTCTTCGACCATGACCCTGCCGCCGCCGAGCCCCTCTTCCGCCGGCTGAAAGACGAAATGCACCTCGCCGGCGAAGTCGCGATGCTCGGCAAGATAGCGCGCCGCCCCGAGCAGCATCGCGGTATGGCCGTCATGGCCGCAGGCGTGCATTTTTCCCGGAACCGTCGAGCGGTGCTCGCGCCCCGGCGTCTCCTCGATATGGAGCGCGTCGAGGTCGGCGCGCAGGCCGATCGCGCGTTGACCGGGCCGCGCGCCGCGAACCGTCCCAACCACCCCGGTCTTGGCGAGCCCGTTGGCGACGTCGATCCCCCACCCGCGCAGCTTGTCGGCGACCACCCGGGCGGTGCGGATCTCCTCGAACCCGGTCTCCGGGTGGCGATGGATATCACGGCGAATGGCGATGAGCTCGGGCTCATAAGCCTTGAGGGCGTCGAGGATGTCAGCGCGCGCAGCCTGCATGATTGTCGCCTCCGTTTTCCTTGCTCCTCGCCGGTCGGCTCACGCCCTCGCCGCCGCCCGGCGCACCCCGGCTTCGACCGCCGCCAGCGCCTCCTGCGTCTTGGCGCCGTCCGGGCCGCCGGCCTGGGCCATGTCGGGC
>JBAUXQ010000684.1:0-4806 GCA_049584355.1 Roseiarcus sp.
GGGATAGGGCGCCGAGGGGCCGCAAAAATGCCCTTGATTTGACGTGGACCGATGTCGGCCTTCGAATCGCCCTCACAATATTGGCGCCGCGGCGATCGGATTAGACCGGGATATTGAGGGCCACCCCGCCGGTCTCCACACGGTAATCTTCGTCGCCGACTGACGCCGCGTCCTTTCTTGCCTAACCTTGGCCGTCATGGCGGACGGCCGGCGCGTCACGACGATTGAAGGTCTCGCCGGATCAGTCGGCGTCTACCCATAGGACGGGCACACCGTAGGACACGAGAATCTTTTTGATCTGTGGAGCGAGCGACGACAATGCGCTCTCGACCTGAGCCTTGAGCTGCTTGTCGGTTCTGCGGACCCCCATTGAGATATCGAAGGTCATCGGAACGCGGGCCTCCGGACTTCCGGCGATCGACGTAACGACAAGCGGCGGCTTTTCCTCGCGCGCGAAGTAACCCGCGACCGGTCCCCAGACAGCCGCAACATCAACCTCGCCGGTGGCGACGGCATGAACGATTTCGGAAATCGGATGGTCGTTCCGGTAGTCGCCATAAACCATGAATCCGCGCACGTTCCCAACAATGCCTCGCTCTGCGAGTGCGTGCGCGGGGGGCGTGTTCATGCCATCGTCTCCGATCAGCTGCACGCCGATCGTGCGCTCTCGAAGACTGGGATCGTCGAACGAGGAAACAGCGGGTTCACCCGGCTTGGATACGAACACGTACGTCGACCGGTAATAAGGTCTGGTGGTGAGCGCCATCGGCGCCCCTGACGGGATCGCCGCCACGAGGTCGCATTCGCCGGAGTTCAACCCCTCGCGCATGAACCCCCTTCGTTGGGCGCGCCACACGTATTCCAGAGGTCGTTGGAGATGATCGGCCACTAGACTGACGATCTTGTTCTCGAATCCTTCTCCGACGGAATTGGAGAACGGAAGATTGTTCGGATCGGCGCAAACTCTCAAGGGAAGTTGGTCGGCGTCGGCGCACTTCACGGCGCCGATGATCGCCAGCACGGACAGCGGCAATGCTCCGATAGGCTTGGTCCTCCGGCCGAAATCCCCGCTCACCGCGTCACCTTCGCCCAGCGCGGCACGAAGCCGGCATGAATCTGCTCCGCGATCTCGGATTCTGAACCCTTGCACTGCGCGTGACCATAGCCGGAAGCGCTCGGCATGCCCGGAACGATGTCATAGATGATTTCATCGTTGTGGTCCGGACCTGGGCCGGCCGGCGCCTTGTCCAACCCCAGCGCTTCGCGCACCCGCCAGGCAACGTTGTGATCGGCGCAGGAGCTGTCGCCGCTGACCCCGAGAGCGCCGACGACGGTCTTGCCGTCATAGAGGGCAAGACCGCCGCCGAACGTGATCACCCCTCCGAGAGACTTGCCGACGAACGGGTCCGATGCAGAGCCGAACTTCGCTGGATCGCCGGAGTAGAGAACCTCTGGATTGGGCGGCGCGCTCAAAGCCAGTCCGAACAGAAAGCCGCCCGGCTGTGCGCCAGCGTAGAGATTTGCGGTGGAAAGCGCGAATCCGTCGAGGCTCAGCGCGTTCGCTGTGCTGGCTTTCTCGGCCGCAATTGCACGGCTGCCCAGCCATTGGTCGTCCGGCTTGTTGCCGCTGAAGGCAACTGCGCAGACGGCGCCGTCGCGCGTCACGAGCGCGGCCCACTCGTTATTGTCGAGGCCGCCATTGGTCGGGCCGCCGCTCGGCTTCACGCTGGCCTTGAGCGCCTTCTCGAGCTTGTCGTGGTCGGCCGGACAATCCGCAGCGGCAGCGGGTTGGAAGCCCGCGACTGCGAGGGTTAAGAGGCCAGCGCCAATTGCCGCGCGGATATAGGCCTGCATCTCTTTTCTCCGTCTGCTCTTATCGAATGGTCTCGAGATAGGCCGCGACGTCGAGGGCTTCCGATTCGGTGAGGCCCGTCGAAGGCATGGCGTTGCCCGGCACGAACTTTTGCGGCTCGAGAACCCATGCGGCGAGGTTCTGCGGCGTGTTGCGGAGCAAGCCGGCGACGAACGCGCGCCGGCCCATCAGCGTCAGCGGCGGGCCAACCAACCCGTTGGCGCCGCCGATGCCCGGTATCGTGTGACAGGCGCCGCACCCTTTCTCGGCGATGAGCTCGGCGCCGCGCGAAGGCGATCCGGGGGCGGGCAAATGGAGGCTATCCTGCGCCAGCGCCGCCGACGCCATCATCGCGAGGAACGAGGGGCGCATGGCCCGCGCGACTAGGCCTGCGAGCATGTCGAGAGCGCCCAAAGGTAGAGGCTGTCGAACAGTATGGCGACCGTGAACAACCCGCTAATGATAAGTCCGGAAACGGCGAACGCCTGCAGCCTTCCTTGGGAAGGATAGGAGACGCCGCCGATTTCCTCAGGAAGAGGGGGGTCGCGGCGGAAGCGGTTCCAAGAATATCCGGAGGATATCAGGCCGATTGCGCAAACGACCGCGCAAACGATGCTCACGGCGACCAGCACAGTCCAAATCCCTTCCCAGCCGGGAAGAAAGCTCGCCCGCGGCGCTCCATCCGGGAAGCATGCGTGGCTGGCCAGGCCAAAGTTGAGGTAGAGCTCGATCGCCCATGCAAAAGGCGGGATGAGCAGTCCATACAGCAATAGCCCGCTCCGCGCTCCGCCGCTTCGCGGGATTGAGCGACCGTCGACTGACGAGGCGGGTTGCGGGGTCATGGGTTCAACCGACCCCGAGTCGCGGTGTGATGTAGAAGGTGAAGAAAAGGACGAGCCAGACGGCGTCGACAAAATGCCAGTAGATCGCGCCGATGCTCACCGGCGCGCTCCGAGTGCGGTCGAAATAGCCAAGCGCAGACCACAGCGCGAGCGTGGCCAGGATGAGGACGCCCGCCGCGACATGCATCATGTGAAAGCCGGTGATGGTGAAATAAAGCGAGCCGTAGGAGCTCGACGACGGGGTGAACTTCTTGCCGGCCCATTCGAGCCCCTGGACCGCGATGAACACGATACCCATCAAAGCCCCAACGCCAAGGTAGGCCGCCGCCACGCCGCCGGATCGCCCCTGTTTCAGCAAGCGCTCGCCGCGCCAAACGACGGCGCTGCTGGCAAGCAGAACGATCGTGTCGGGGAGAGACAGCCTGAAGCCGGGGACGTCCGCCGGCAGCCAGTCGCGGCCATGCTGAACCGCGGCGTAATAGTAGGCGAACAGAAGATAGACGAAGAGCGCGCCCTCGGTGACGATGAGCATCATCATCCCCCACCATCCGTTGGCGTGGCGCCCGATGCTGCCGACCGGAAGATCAAGGGACTGAGACGCGTCGGTCATCTAGGCGTTCCCGCGCGCTGCTCGAGTTCACGTTCAGGCCACAGCCAGACAAGGAGCCCAGCCAGCGTCGCAATCGCCCCAATCCCCGCGAGCCACCAGGCTTGAAGGAGGAGGCCGGCGAAACCGGCCGACATGGCGAGCGTGACGATGAAGGGCGCCGGCGTGTCGTCGGGCATCTTGAGGATTGCGTCGGGAATGGCGTCGAGCACCGTCGTGCCAAGCGCCTCCTTGCCGTGATCCAGGGCCAATCCCGTGCGCAATTCGGAGCGACGCTGGCGGTCGCCCAGCCGAGGCTCCCAGAGCGGGTGGCGGCTTGCAATCCGCGGGATGACCGGGAAATTGTAGGGCGGGGGCGGCGAGGGCGTGCTCCATTCGAGCGACGGCGCGTCCCACGGATTTGGACCCGCGACTTCACCGTTCCGAAGGCTGACGAAGACATTGATGAGGAAGAGGAGGATGCCGAAAGCGAGCACGAATGCGCCTGCGGTCGTGATCAAATTCGGCGTCTCCCATCCGAGGCCGGCGGGGTAGGTGTAGATTCGTCTCGGCATGCCGAGCAGACCGGTCCAATGCATCGGCAGGAACGCCAGATTGAAGCCGACAAAGACGACCCAGAAGACCCACTTCCCGAATGTCTCGTTGAGGAAGCGCCCGGTCATCTTCGGAAACCAGACGTGCAGCGCGCCAAGCACGGCGAAGAGGTTTATGCCGATGAGCACATAGTGGATATGAGCGACTACGAAATAGGTGTCGGTCACCTGCAGATCGGCCGGCACAGCGGCGGTGACGACGCCGGACACTCCTCCGATGACGAACATCACGACGAAGCCGGCAAAGTAGAGAAAAGCTGAGGCGAGGACCGGGCGGCCGGTCCAGATCGTCGCGATCCACGCGAATACCCCGATCGCGCTCGGAATGGCGATCGCGAAGGATGCGCCGCTGAAGAAAGCGAGCGCGAGAAACGGTATGCCGGTCGCGAACATGTGGTGCAGCCAGACGCCAAAGCCAAGCGCCATGGTCGTAACCGTGCCAACCACCACCGCGGCATAGCCGACCAGCGGCCTACGACAGAAGAACGGCAGCGAATCGGACACGAGTCCCATTGCCGGCAGCACGACCACGTAGACCCATGGATGCGCGAACATCCAAAAGAGATGCTGCCAGAGCAGTGGATGGCCGCCGCTGTTCGGCCTGAAGAAGTGCGTGCCGAATTGGCGGTCCGTCCACAGAAGAAAGAAGGCGAGGCTGACCGACGGGACGGCGAGCAGGTTGCCAACGGAGACGGTGGTCGTTCCCCAGGTGAGAATGGGTACGAGGTTCAGCGACATGCCCGGCGCCCGCATGCGCAGGAAGGTCACGACGAAATTCGCCGAGCCCACAGTCGTCGAAATGCCGAGGAAGATCATCCCCAGCGCATAGAAGTCCAGGTTCGGCCCCGGGTTGTATTCGCGCAGCGCATAAGGGACGTAGTTGAACCACCCATCGTTGGGCGCCGCCGCCGC
>JBAUXQ010000685.1:0-5385 GCA_049584355.1 Roseiarcus sp.
CGGTGATCGAGGTTCGCGCCGTTGATCCTTCGCTGCGCGGCTCCTGGGCGAATGCGCTGATGCTCGAAGAGGCGACCCGCAACGCGAAAGAGGGCGGCGCGTTGCGCTTCCGCTTTTTCGCCAGCGATAAGCTCACGGAGACGTTGAGCCTCGCGCGCCGCGCCAACGCCGAGCAAATCAGGATCGAGCTTCAGTACGCCCGTCCTGTGAAGTGACAGCCGCGGTGTCTTGCCCCTCTTGTAGCGAGGATCGAAGGCGCGTCTCGAAGGATACTCGTGCGAGCAACATCGGATCATCCTTCGAGACGCCGCGCTACGCGCGGCCCTCAGGATGAGGCAGGCGGCGGCAGGCTCGGTTAATCGAACGAACCTCGAATCCAGGACGCTAGAGCATCCGGTTGTCAGCCGACGCAGTCCTCTGTCATGCCCGCGGCAAGCGGGTATCCAGAGTCGAGTCTCCCACGTGACACTAGATTCCCGCTTTCGCGGGAAAGACAAAGACCGTCGGCTCCCGATTCCATCTGAAAGCAGGTCGCGCTAGTGAGCCAGGGCCTGAGCCAAGCTCCGGCTTCGGCGGCGAATCGCCAGTACTCCCGCTGCTCCGAGGGCGAGCAACGTCCATGTGCTCGGCTCCGGTATCGGGGTCGTAAGCGCAGCGTTCGGGCTGTTGGAGAATGCATAGGCGTTGAAGGTCAAATCGCCGTCGGTAAACGCGGCCCATCCATAGTAATAACTCGTGCCGCCGTCCGTCGTCACCTCGAGCGGGACATAGAAAGGATTGAAGTTCGAGGCGTTTTTCATCGTCCCGGTATTTTGCGGGTTCGTAAAGGTGGCTGCATCGATCGTGGCGCCGCCAGCCAGCTTGGTGGCGGCGCCCGCACCGCTGCCCTGGTCGTTGAGCAGGTCACCAGAGTTCACGCCGACTATTGCATAATTCTGGAATGCCAAAAAATAAGGAGGAATAGGAAAATAAGGAATAAAACTAGTGCCTGTGTAGTACACGTCGAAGGCCGGCGACCCCTGAAAGTCCACAACGTAGGGGCTGGTGGATGTGTAGTTGTCAAGGTCAACGCCAACCGGCGTCACCGTGGCGCCCCCTCCTCCCGCAACTAGCGCTGCAGATGCAGGCGAGCCTTGGGTCGCCGCGGCGCCGAGCGCCAGCGCAACTGTCCCGGCCCAGGCCGCGCTTCCCGACCGAATCGTCTCTCGCTCTGCCATGCTTACCCCCTTTTGATCGGGCGCTCTCAAATTGCCTGACCGACCCGAAGCGCGAGACTTCCCTCGCACGCAACGAGCATGTTAACGCTACGACAAGGTAGAACGTCGCGCAAGTCGATTTTGTCGATGTTTTTCTTACGATAAAAAATGACAAACAGCCGCTGTGCATGAAACGTCAATTCGCAATCGCCAGCGCCGGCCGCACCGCGAGCACCTCGCTCTATCAGACGCTGATCAACACACTATCGGTGAAGAATTCGGTCTGTCCCATCTGGGACTTCAGTCCAGCCAATCTCCTCGCCCAGGCCTACGCCGGCGATCGACATGATTTCGTAATCGTCAAAGGGGAGACGTTTCATTTCCTCCACACCCTCCGGTTTCCCGAACGCACCACGCTCGTCCTGCTCACCCGCCGCGACCGATTCCGGCAGATCGTCAGCCATCTCGTCTCGCTCCGAAGCGGCCGCTTCCATGCTAGCGGCCCCGGTTCCTGGGCGCCCGCGCCGTTCCGGGTTGAGCGCCACGAATTCCTCTTCGCCGCGCATCTGATCCTGATGATGGACGCGCATCTCGCGGCCAACAGCTTCGCGGAGTTCGAACAGGTCGAGCGCTGGACCTTTGAGGAGATGACCGCCGATTTCTCCGGCCATCTCCGCCGCCTCGGACTTGTCGAGCCGCGGATCGCGCACCTTCGCGGGGTCCCCTACGACGACCGCAGCATCCTCAACCTCGACGAGGTCCGCGCATGGGCCGAGGACCTTGGGATACCGCCCTCGCGCGGCCAAGCCGCGGCATGACTCTTCGCACTTCCTCCTCGTACGAAGCCTGGCGCGCGGCTTGTGGGGCATGGCGCAACCATATCAACGGTCTGGTTGAGCGCCTGCGCCGCCCTCGCCGAACTGCGACATCCGCTTCGGGGCGAAGCGTGGTCATTCCTCCCTGAACACGGAAAGGTCAGAGATCCGCCCAACTGAGGCGTCGGAAACAGGCCTCCTCACGAATGTGGAATTGACCGCCCCCTCTTCTTTCGCTAGCAAGCCTGGCAGGGTCAGCAACAAAGCTCGGCGCTGCGCCTTTTGCTTCGACTGCGCATGAAGACTGCGGGGCGAATCGCCGCTCCATCGATTCCCGCAAGCGACCTTTTGAGGAAAATATTTATGAGAACCGTCGCGATCGCGCTGGCCGGCGTCTGCGCGCTGCTGTTGTCGCCCGTCGGATCAGGCCCGTCTGCTCACGCTGCGGATCTGCCGTCCTACTTCAAAGATATCGTCGGTGCTGAAACGGCCAGCCCGGCCGAAATCGGAACCAAAAATATCTTGCAGCTCAACACGACGATGTTTGAGCTCTACGGCGATGCCGGGCAGGTCTTCAAGAAGAATATTCTCGCCCAGCACCCGCTTATCCTCGGATTGTTCTCGGGGGCCGGCGGACGGTTCATCCTCTATCGACCCGGAATGGGGCCGATTGACGCGCCTCCCGTACCGATCGTTTATCAATTGCTCAAGTCGATCGCCCACAGCACGATGGCGTTAGGCGAAGTCGTCGTTCCCTACTTGAACAGTCCCAACGACTTGTCTTGGCGCAGCTCGCTCGCGGCGTACCGGGACCGGATGCAATACGCGCTCGACGGCCTTGACGCGGCGCCTATGCGGGACGACTGGCGGCCGAACAACCGCAGCATTCTGCAGAACAACATCGCGTTCATGGACGAGTGTCTGAAAAACAACGCGATCTCGACGGATGCGCTCCAGGAATTCGCCAAGAAACAGTCGCCCCTCTTGAAGAAGAACATCACCTGGGCGGCGCAGACCCAGGTCGCTCACTGGATGGACGTCATCGACGGCTGGAAGCAGATGCTCGGCGACGACTGGGACAAAACCTATGCGGCGAGCAACACGATCTACGTTGCTCGCCAGAACAACGTTTTGTTCAGTGTCCTCGCGCAGTTTTTCCCGCCGGCGGCCATCAACGACCGTCTGATGTTGATCGAGACGGTGTCATTCACCACGACCCCGGACGACATGCTGGATTCGCTCACTCGAATCATCGCCGACCGGGCTGTCGGCGCAGCCTTCTTCGGCGACTACCATCTTATGGACTACGAGCTGATGGGTGGTGACGCGCGTCAAGCCATCATCGACGAAGACGCCAAGCGCAACATAGCGGTAAACCTGCCGCCGCAGGCGCCTTTCGGTTCGCACCAATGGCCGACGTTGATCACGCCTGGACCCGGCGCCAAAAGCCTGGCCGACCTTCCATGAGCTTGAGCCGGGCGCTCGAGGTCCTTGCCGGGAAGGCCATGCAGTCAGGCTTCGTCGCCGGACTGTCGCTGTTGCTCGCCGTTCAGCTGACCTCCGCGACCTGGGCTCAGGACGGAATCGACCCCGTCACCGGCTTCGCGCGCGAGCGGGTCCATGTCGCCGCATGGCCTGGCGGCAGAAAGGTCGCTGTAAGCTTCGCACTGTTCGTCGAGGAGTTCGGGTTGGGTCAGGGTCCGGTGTTCCGGCCGGACCTCGCGACCCGCAACCCGGACCTCGTGAACGAGGCTTTCCGTCAGTATGGAATCGACTGGGGCGTCGCGCGCGTCGGTCGCCTATTCAATGAATTGGGTGTTCCGCTAACCGTCGTGTTGAACGCAGAGTTTCCCGGCGCCTATACGTCGGTGTGGAAGGAGTTCCGGGCGGCGCAGCCGAACGCGCCTATAATCGCCCATGGCATGAACAACACCAGCCACATGCTGCCGCTCGGGCGGGGCCTGGGCGAGCAAGAGGCTTACATCCGGCGGACCCTGGACATGATCGAGGGCGCAACCGGCGTCAGGCCCGCCGGCTGGTCGAGCCCGAGCGTCTATTCCGACGGCGACACGATGCAGGCGGTAGCTGCCGAGGGCATCGCCTACACCCTCGACCAGATGGATTCGGACGTTATTTCGCGACTGAAGGCGCCAGCCGGGTGGGTGATTCTGCTGCCCTATCCCGTCGTCACGGTCGATATGGGGCAGGAGCTGGCGCGGTTGAAATCGCCAGCGGAAATCGAGGCCCTCTGGGTCGACTACGTCTTAGAGCTGGCGAATGAGGCCCGCGCGGACCCGTCGCGCGAGGCCACAACGGTGGTCATCGGAATCCATCCCTTCGTGGTCGGCACGCCGGACGGAGCGGCCGCCCTGCGGCGTGTGCTTTCGCGCCTCAAGACGGATGACGCGGTCTGGCTGACCGACACCGATGCAATCCTTGAGGCGGCTGTTCCCAAGTGACGACCTGGCTCGCTCACGCGCAAGGGGTCGCCGACAACCCGGCATCGACGGAGGACTGGCGGCAAGCCATCGCCGGCAGGCTCACAATGGCGACGACCAAATGGTGGAAAGCATGAGGACCTCGCGACGCGAGTTCGTCAAGTTGGCGATGGCGAGCGGCATTGCGCTCAGCGTGTCGCGCCTGGCAGTCGCCCAGGAGCCCGGATTTGCCGCGCGCGAGACGCTGCCGGGACGCCGAGGCTGGAACCCCGCCGCGACCGGCATGGGCCGCGTCGACGGCGTCGCCAAGGTAACCGGAGCCAAGCTCTACGCCTCGGATTTCCGCCCCGCCGATCTCCCAGGCTGGCCGTCGAAAACGGCGCACGCCATGTTGCTTCGGGTGGCGGATGCGGCCCACACCTACGCCGGCCTCGACCTCTCCGCCCTTCCCGGAGCCCTGCAGCCTTCGGTGGCGGTAACCGCCGCCGACCTCGCTCGAACCGGCATCCGAGTCCCCGAATACTATGCCGGCGATCTGTTCTGTCCGGTCGGCAAGACGCCGCTCTATCTCGGCCAGCCTGTGGCGCTGCTGATCTTCGAGGACTTCGACACCTTCGATCAAGCGCGCCTGGTGCTCCGCGACACAACATTCGCGAAGTTCGGAGAGGAAACTGGCCCCGTCAAGACGCCCAACTACGGCGCCTTTCGCTTCACTCGCGTCGGCGGCCCGACTCCCGAGGCGCCCGACGTCTTCTCGCCGTTCAAGAACGGCTGGGTTAGTCCGGGTTTTTTCGAGGACACCGGGCGGCCGATATGGGCGCGACTGCCGAGCCCGAGCGGGCAAGCCTATGCCGAAGCCGCCGACCATGGCGAGCAGATCCGGGCTGAACTTGGAGCGGACAATCCGGCGCTTTTGGTGCTGGACCGTGAATTCGA
>JBAUXQ010000686.1:0-2973 GCA_049584355.1 Roseiarcus sp.
ATGGAAATGAAATCGCTTAGACGAATGTTGATGCTTGCGGGCGCGCTTTCTACGTTGCTGGCCGCCTCGGCGGCCTGCGCCGCCGACAACAAGGTTGTCATCGGCGACATCGACGACATGTCCGGACCCTACGCCGACGTCATTGGCCCTCACGGCGTCGAGGCGATCAAAATGGCGATCGCCGATTTCGGCGGATCGGTGCTCGGGCAACCAATCGAAATTCTGACCTTCGATCATCAAAACAAACCTGATCTGGGAGCGCAGAAACTCCGCGAATGGGCTGACACAGACGGCATGACGATGCTGCTCGGCGGCTCCAACTCGGGCGTCAGCTTGGCGATGTCCGCTGCGGCCAAAGAGAAGAAGGTCCCTTTTTTCGCCATCGGCGCGGCCGCGGCCTCGCTGACCGGCAAGGACTGTACGCCCTATACGATCCACTACGGCTACGACACGACCGCGCTCGCCAACGGCACTGCCAAGACCATCCTAGAGGAAGGCGGGAAGAGCTGGTTCTTCCTCACCGCCGACTACGCCTTCGGGAAGCAATTGGAGGCGGGGGCCAGCGAAGTCGTCAAGGCGGGCGGAGGCTCCGTGCTCGGCGACGTCCGTGTGCCGCTTGGGAGCTCGGACTTCTCCTCCTATCTCCTCCAGGCGCAGGGTTCGGGGGCGCAGGTGCTCGGCCTTGCCAACGCCGGCACTGACACGTCCAATTCCATGAAGGCCGCGGCGGAGTTCGGCCTCACCAAGACGATGAGGCCTGCGGCGTTGCTGGTGTTCCTTACTGACGTCCATGCAATGGGTCTCGATATCGCCCAGGGTCTGGTGCTCACGACCGCGTGGTATTGGAACATGAACGACACGACGCGCGGCTTCGCCCACCGTTTCTTCGAAAAGACCAAGAGAATGCCGACCTTCCCCCAGGCCGCCCTCTACTCCGCGACGCTCACCTATCTCAATGCGGTGAAGGCGGTCGGCACGACCGATTCGGATAAGGTCATGGATCAGGTCCGCAAGACGAAGGTCAACGACGTCTTCACGACGAACGGGGTGATTCGCGCCGACGGCCTGCTCGAACACGACATGTATATCGCGGAGGTGAAGAAGCCGGCCGAATCGAAGGGCGACTGGGACTATTACAAGATCCTGAAGACGATGAAGGGTGACGAGGCGTTCGGCAAGCTCGCCGACTCGACTTGCCCGCTGGTCAAGAAGTAGCCGAGGAGCCCACGCGACGTCTCGACCCGAGGCATCGCGCCGGCGGCGCCGATCAGTTTAGCGCCACCCGATAGCTCGCTTCGGTCTTTGCGGCGATTTCGCCCAGAGTCGCCCCGGGCGCGAGCTCGATCAGCGCCATGCCGCGAAGCCCATGCTTGTCGATCGCGAACACGCCTAGATCGGTGATGACGAGGTCGACGACCTTGGCGCCCGTCAGGGGCAGGTTGCAATGATGCAGGAGCTTCGGGCCGTCCTTGGCGGAATGCTCCATCACGACGACGATCTTCTTGACCCCGGCGACGAGATCCATCGCGCCGCCCATGCCCTTGACCATCTTGCCCGGAATCATCCAGTTTGCGAGGTCGCCGTTCTCGGCAACCTGCATCGCGCCGAGGATCGCGAGGTCGATGTGCCCGCCGCGGATCATGGCGAACGAATCGGCGCTCGAGAAGAAGCTCGTCGTCGGCAATTGGGTCACGGTCTGCTTGCCGGCGTTGATGAGGTCCGGGTCCTCGTCGCCCTCGAACGGGAACGGGCCCATCCCCAGCATGCCGTTCTCGCTCTGCAGCTGCACGCTGATCCCCTGAGGGATATAGTTCGAGACTAGCGTCGGAATGCCGATGCCGAGATTGACGTAGAAGCCGTCCTTGAGCTCCTTGGCGGCGCGGGCGGCCATTTGGTCGCGGGTCCAAGCCATAAGAAATGCCTCCAGAAAATTCAGGCCGCGTCGCGCTTGCGGGTCGTGCGCTGCTCGATCCGCTTCAGGGCGTTTGGGACGTGAACGATGCGCTGAACGTAAACGCCCGGGGTGACGATATGGTCGCCGTCGATCTCGCCCGGCTCGACCAGATGCTCGACCTCGGCGACGGTCAGCCGGCCGGCCGTCGCCATCATCGGATTGAAGTTGCGCGCCGTCTTCCGGTAGACGAGGTTGCCTTCGGTGTCGCCCTTCCAGGCATGGACGAGGGCGATGTCGGCGGTCAGCCCAGTCTCCATTACGTAGGCCTCGTTCTCGAAGTCGCGGATCTCCTTGCCCTCGGCGACGATCGTGCCGACGCCGGTGCGGGTGAAGAAAGCGGGGATGCCGGCGCCCCCGGCGCGGATGCGCTCGGCCAGCGTGCCCTGCGGATTGAATTCGAGTTCGAGCTTGCCCGCGAGATAGAGATTGGCGAAGATCTTGTTCTCGCCGACGTAACTTGAGATCATCTTCTTGATCTGGCCGGTTTCGAGCAGGATCCCAAGGCCGAGCCCGTCGACGCCGGCGTTGTTGGAAACGAAGGTCAGATCCTTCGCCCCCGATTTGCGCACCGCCTCGATCAGGACCTCGGGGACCCCGCAGAGGCCGAAGCCGCCCGCCATCAAGATCATTCCGTCTTTGATCTCGCCGGCGAGCGCCTCGTCCGCGTTGGCGTACACTTTTCTCATGGGATGATGGGTTCCGGTTGAAACGGCCGCGACTTCCTAGCCGTCTCTCGGACCCGCCGCAAGGCGACAGTGGAGACGCGCCTCGAGTTCATATTGCACGCAAGCCGAGCGCGATCACGATCCAGGCGATGCCGTAGAAGATGGCGAGCGCCCCAGTCGGGGGACCACACATGATCAGTCAATCCGCGCGGTTTGTCGCTGGCGGGCCTCGCGCTGATGGCGTGAGGCTGATTTCCGCCGTTGGCCGCGTCACGGCGGACGAAGCGACGACCCCGCCCGAAACGGCGCGGGGGCCAGAGTCGCGGGCTATCCGGCCAAGCCGCTGGACAGGGT
>JBAUXQ010000687.1:0-2613 GCA_049584355.1 Roseiarcus sp.
CCGGTTGACGACGTCCTCGCGCAAGGCGAACGGCGCCTGGCCGCGCAGCACGCGCCATCCCTCTTCGGTCAGGGTCAGCCGGTCGCGGTCGTTCCAGTCGCGCTCGATCAATCCGCCGGATTGCAGCTGTCTGAGGACGCCGCGCCAGTCGGCGGGCGCCCGATCCTTGCCGACGCCGAAGGTCTTGAGCTGGTCGTGTCCGTGGCGCTCAACCGCCTCGGTCGCCTTGCCGGCAAGAATGTTCGCCAGATGGCCGAAAAAGAATCGGCCCGAGGTGCGCAGGATCGCCGACAGCGCCTTTTGCGCTTCGACCCGCCCGTCGATCAGCCGGACGGCCCCCTGGCAGACATCGCAATGCCCGCATGGGCCTGACTCCTCGCCGAACATGCTCAGAAGCGTTTGGCGTCGGCAGCGCGCGGTTTCGCACAGCGCCACGAGATCGTCGAGCTTGGCCATCTCGACCCGCTTGCGCTCCTCGGGCGCGCCGCTCTCGAGAATCTGGCGCCGCCTGAGTTCGATGTCGCCTGCGCCGTAAAGCGTGAACGTGTCCGCGGGCAGGCCGTCGCGGCCGGCGCGGCCAATTTCCTGATAGTAGGCTTCGATCGACGACGGCATGTCGGCGTGAAACACGAAGCGGACGTCCGGCTTGTCGATCCCCATGCCGAAGGCGATGGTCGCGCAGACAATGCAATCGTCCTCGCGCAGGAAGGCGTCTTGATTGTGGCCGCGCACGGAATGATCGAGCCCGGCGTGATAGGGCAGCGCACGCCGGCCGGCGCGGGCGAATTCCGAGGCGAGTTCTTCCGTCCGGCGCCGGGAGGCGCAGTAGACGATGCCCGTTTCGCCGCGGTGCGCGTCGACCTTGTCGATGAGCTGGCGGGTGGCGTCCGATTTCGGCCGCATCGCCAGAAAGAGGTTCGGGCGATCGAACGAGCGCACGAAGACCTGGGGCGGGCGGACAAACAGCCTGTCGGCGATTTCGGCTCGGGTCGGGGCGTCCGCCGTGGCGGTCACGCCGATCGTCTGGACGCCATGGAGAGCTTCTGCAACCTCACGCAGGCGCAAATACTCCGGCCGGAAGTCGTGGCCCCACTGCGAGACGCAATGCGCCTCGTCGATGGCGAGAAGATCGATCGGGACCTTGCTCATTGCGGCGACGATGTCGTCGCGCAACAGCCGTTCCGGCGCAATATAGAGAAGCCTGAGCGAGCGGTCGTCCAGGCCGCGCTTGACCCTTCGCCGCTCGTCGTCGTCGGAGGAGGAATTGAGGCTCGCCGCCTCGACCCCAAGTTCGCGCAACTGGGCGACCTGGTCGCGCATCAGCGCGATCAGCGGCGAGACAACGAGGGTCAGGCCGCCGCGGATGATCGCCGGAAGCTGGAAGCACAGCGACTTGCCGCTGCCTGTCGGCATCACCGCCAGCACGTCTTTGCCAGCGAGCGTGGCGGTGAGGACATCTTCCTGCCCGGGACGGAAGTCGGAAAAGCCAAAGACGGTCGACAGAGCGGACCGCGCTTTCGCCATGAGCGAGGAGTCCGGAGTCATGGGCCCCGCCCGCCCGGGTCGAAGACCGGCGTCCACTGGACCGACTCGACGCTTTCCGCCCCGGTCGCCAGCATCATGAGACGGTCGAAGCCGAGCGCCGCGCCGCTCGCGTCGGGCATCTCGGCAAGCGCCGCCAGGAAGTCCTCGTCGATCGGGGCGGATGTCCCGTAAATCCGCTGCTGTTCCTCCATGTCGGCTGCGAATCGGCGCCGCTGCTCGGCCGGATCAGTGAGCTCGTGGAACGCGTTCGCCAGCTCGACCCCACAACAGTAGAATTCGAACCGTTCGGCGACCCGCGGATCGTCGGGATTGAGGCGCGCGAGCGCCGCCTCGCTCGCGGGGTAGGCATGGAGCACGGTGGGTCGCCCGATTCCCAGATTGGGTTCGACCCGCTCGCTGAGGAGCCGGCTGAAGATATCCGACCAGTCATCGTCCGGCGCGACGCGCAGGCCGGAACCTCTCGCGTGCGAAGCGAGGATTTCGGCGTCGGGACGGCCGCCGATCGGCAGGCTGTCGTAGATGTCCACCCCGGCGTAGCGCAAAAACGCGTCCCGCACCGTGAGCAGTTCCGGCGGCTCGAACGGACTGGCCTCCCGGCCGCGAAACACGAAAGTCTTCGCGCCGGCGATATGGGCGGCGAGCGCGGTCAGCGCGACGCAGTCGTCGACGTGGCGCTCGAGCGGCGCCCCGGCCCGATACCACTCCAGCATCGTGAATTCGGGCGCGTGCAGCGCCGTTCGCTCGCGATTGCGGAAAACGCCGGTCAGCGCGTAAATCCGCTTCTCTCCGGCGGCCAAAAGCTTCTTCATCGCGAATTCGGGCGAAGTATGCAGATAGGCGTCGCGCGGCGAGCCGTCAGGCAGGACGATCGCCGTCTTAAACCCGTGCAAGTGGGTCTCGTTTCCAGGCGAAGCCTGGAGGGCGGCTGGCTGCACCTCGATAAAACCCTTGGCGTCGAACCAGCGGCGCAGGAAGCTCGTAACCTGCGCGCGGGCGCCAAGCCGGCCGCGCCGCGCGGAATATTGGTCCCGGCTCCAGAACGGTTGCGACGCGGGCGAGATCAAGAGG
>JBAUXQ010000688.1:0-2136 GCA_049584355.1 Roseiarcus sp.
CCGTCCGAGGATCCGGTGACGAGAGCCGTCTTGCCCGTCAGATCGAAGAGATGGGACATGCTCATCGACGACCTCACAGGGCGAGGTCGACGCGGATCGGCGTGTGGTCGGAGGCTTTGTCGCGGCCGCGCATCGCCTTGTCGATGGCGACGGAGCGCAGCCGGTCGGCGGCCTGGGACGAGAGCAACAGGTGATCGATGCGGATGCCGTTGTTCCGCTGCCACCCGCCCGCCTGATAATCCCAGAACGTGTAGAGGCCGCCGGCGTCGGTCGTCGCCCGCAAGGCGTCGGTCAGGCCAAGCGCCATGAGCTCGCGATATTTCATCCTGGTTTGCGGCAGGAACAGCGCGTCGCTGACCCATTGTTCAGGATGGGCCGCGTCGCGCGGCTCCGGAATGACGTTGAAATCGCCGGCCAGGACCAGCGGCTCCTCATATTGCATGAGCTTGCGCGTATGGAGGATAAGCCGCTCCATGAACATGAGCTTGTACGGGTATTTCTCCGAACCCACCGGATTGCCGTTCGGCAGATAGATGCTCGCCACCCGCACGACGCCGTCGCCGGCCGGGATGACCGCTTCGAGATAGCGCGACTGGGAATCGTTCTCGTCTCCCGGCAGCCCGCGGGCGACTTCGAACGGCCTCTTGGAGAGGATGGCGACGCCGTTGAATGTCTTCTGGCCGTGGGTCTCGATATTGTAGCCGAGTTCCTCAATTTCCATGCGCGGGAACTGCTCGTCGAGGCACTTGATCTCCTGCAGGCAGAGCGCGTCGGGGCTGACCTCCTTCAAATAGTCGAGGAGGTGGGGAAGCCTTTGGCGGACCGAGTTGACATTCCAGGTGGCGATGCGCAAGCGCGGGACTCCTTTGCTGGCGGATCAAGGCTAGGGCGCCGCGCCAGCGCCGAAAAGAGGAGAGCGTTGCGATTTTGCGGTTCCAGAAGATCGCGCGCTCCAAAGGGTTTGAAATGCTAGGGCGATACAAGTGGTCGCGGAAGGGCAAGGCGGGTCCAGCGCCGGTTTCGAGCGCCGGCGACAGGTTTGCGATTCCCGCGGCTGGGTTCGATGAAGCTCTCTATCTCCGGCTGAACCCCGATGTTGAGGCGAGGGTTGCCGCAACGCCCGGCTTGAGCGGCTGGCGCTACTTTGTCGAACAGGGATGGCTCGAGAACCGCGTCGGAGTCCCGCGATCAGTTTTCGAAGAAGTCCGGCGCGCAAAGAATTATGAGATCGATCAGGTTCTTCCGCCAAGTTTCTTGAGAAAAAGGATTCATGGGTCGGAAGACGTGGAGACCTTCGAGCAGGTCGGCCGCGCCATTGCGTCGGATCTCCTCGGCTACCTCGATCGGCCGCATACGCCCGGACCCGCCTTTCGGGTGCTCGATTTCGGCGTCGGATGCGCCCGGGTGCTGGCGCCGTTGCAGGATCTCGCGCTCAAGTCGTCGCCGGCGCGGGAGACGATCGAATGGCATGGCTGCGATATCGACGAACAAGCGATCGACTGGTGCCGGACCTATTTGGGCTCGCGGGCGACGTTCGTCGTTAACGAGACCATGCCGCCGTTGCCCTTCCCGGATGGCTTTTTCGACTTCCTTTATTCGATTTCGATTTTCACCCACCTTCCGGAGGCGATGCAGTTCGCCTGGCTCAAGGAAATCAACCGGGTGCTGAAAGCGGGAGGAGAAGCCGTCATGTCGACCCATTCCTTCGGCCCGCCGCGCAAGCCCAAAGAGGAAAGGTTGATCGCGCGCGGCTTTCATCATGGCGGCGGCAAGGGCGCCGAAGGCCTGCCGGACTTCTATCAGACTTCCTATCACACGCGTGAGTACGTCGAGCGGGAATGGGCCAAATATGTCTCGGTCGAGGCGTTTGTCGAAAAGGGCGTCAACAAGGACCAGAACCTGGTTTTATGCCGGCGGTTGGGGTGATTGCGATTGAACGTGGGCTTCGGCGACGAGTTCATCCTCGAGTGTGATCGTTGTGCGCATCTCTGAACCTCGAAGTTCGCCCTCGACTTGAACGTGATCGGACGCATATTTCAAGTTTCGAGCGGGCCAACTATCCGCGTCCACGACGATGCGCTTTCAGTTTAGAACTGGGCGGCGCGCTTTTGTCATTCCCGCGCAAGCGGGAATCCA
>JBAUXQ010000689.1:0-2898 GCA_049584355.1 Roseiarcus sp.
TGCCAAGCTCGCCGTCAAGGGCGCCTTGGGCGACGGCCTGGCCAAATGGGGGTCGCAGGCGTCCGCGGCCGCGAGCACGGCTCTGATGCTGCATTTCGTCTTGAGGCTTGCGCGAACGCCCGAGAACAGGCGTGCTTCGGCGTCGCGCGAGCGCATCTGGTCGTGGCTCGCGCTCGCCGCTCTCTCGATGCTCGTTCCCTGGCTCATGTTCCCCGCGATTGGCGGCAACCTTGCCGAGGCGGTCGCGCCGGGTACGCTGTGGGACGCGCTCTGGCCGATGCTCATCGGCGCGGCGCTGGCCGCCGGGTTATGGGCCCTAGGCGAACCGCTGCCGCGCATTCCCTCCGGCGACATCGTCGTGGCGCAGGAGGCCGCCTTCCGCGCGAGCGCGCCTCCTCTCGGCGCTGCGTTCGAGCGGCTTGACTGGGGGCTGAGACAATGGCCGGCGGCGGGTCTGTCGCTGTTGACGATCGCGCTGGCTCTCGCGGCGGCGGGGTTCGCCAGCCGTTGAATTCCGCCGACGCGCACAACAATATCCAAGCTGGACCCAACAGAATCCAAGCCGGCCGCAACAAAATCCAAGTCAGGCGCCCCAAAATCCAAGCCAAACGCAACAAAATCCAAATTGGCAATCGCTTGGCGTCATGCGCTAAAATAGATATTTTTCAATTGGTTATGACGAGTTCCTCTGTTGATGCTTATGTTTCCTCCCGGCGTTTGCAGATACGCGGCCCCGATCCGACGACTGGGTCTAGGCGTAGCATGGATTTCTGATTATCGCAAGATTATTTCCGAGGTTTACGCGGCAGCCTTCTTGCCGCGTGGCCAGAAGGCGACGGCTAGTCCGGCGATGGCCACGCCGGCCAGCATCAACAGCAACGAAGCCTGTTTGAGCCATGTCATCGCCGGAATGGACAGCGCCATGGCGAGGCCGAGAAAGCAGATCCTGAGCGAGAACAGGCTGATTCCGGCGAGAAAGGTCCCGAGCCCAAGCAACAGCATCAGCACCAGGCCGGCGGCTTGCACCGGCATCAATTGCTGAAAGCCTTGTAACAACACGAGATTCATCGCGACGATAACCGCCGCCCAATGCGCGACCTGCGTCCAGACCAGCTTGAGCCGGCCCTCACGCTCCGGCACGTTCGGCCATCGCAGGAAGATGCACAAAAGCCCGGTGGCGATCGCCAGGAATTCCCAATAGCCGTTGATCGGGTGGCCGGAGAAATTGCTGTAGGCGACCCCGAATATCGCCAGCGCCAGCACAGCGAGGTAGGGCAGGTTGCGCAGGACAACGCCGATCGAGAAGAATTTGTCCGAGTGAGGTTCGAGCTCCGGTTCCGGCTCGGGAAAGTCAGTAGGGTCGGTCATCGGCAATCCAATATGCGGCTCGAAGCCGAAACTCTTTGCGCTTTGAGCGGCCCGAGTCTATGCTCGATCGGCCAATCGCGTCCGATTTGACGCCCCGAAGATCTCGGCGCGCGGACAAAATCAATAGTTGAACCCGAGCCTCGATTCCGCCGCGCGCTCGTTCTGATCGAGCGCGCTCGGTGTTCCGATTCGTCCCGAGAAGCCGTGTGGGGATAAGACGTCCGCGCGAAGCGTGCTTCGAACTGTCCAAGCCCAAGGTGTGAGATGCCGACCAAAGCGACCAAGCCGATCGCGCGCCCGCCCATCCTTGTCGACCTGGCGCTGCAGGGGGGCGGCTCGCATGGAGCGTTCACCTGGGGCGTTCTCGATCGGCTGCTGGAAGAGCCCTGGCTCGAGATCGATGGCATCTCCGGCACGTCGGCGGGGGCGATGAACGCGGCGGTGCTGGTTCATGGCCATCAAAAGGGCGGGGCGGCCGGCGCGCGCGAGGCGCTAGAAGGCTTCTGGCGGCGGGTATCCGACGCCGCCCGCTTCAGCCCGTTCCAGCGCGGGCCGCTCGACGTGATCCTCGGCCGCTGGTCGCTCGATTCGTCGCCGATCTATGTCGCGATGGACCTCATGTCGCGTGTCGTATCGCCATATGCCCTCAACCCGATGGGCAAGAATCCTTTGCGCGAGATTCTTGCCGAGCAGATCGATTTCGAGCTCCTGGCGCAATCGCCCATTCACCTGTTCATCACCGCTACCAATGTGCGCACCGGCAGAGGCAAGGTGTTCAAGAACGACGCCGTGACGCCGGACGTCCTGCTCGCCTCGGCGTGCCTGCCGACGATGTTTCAGGCGATCGAGATCGACGGCGAGGCTTATTGGGACGGCGGCTATAGCGGCAATCCGACGCTCTCGACGCTCGTTCGCGAGTGCAAATCTCACGACACGATCCTGGTGCCGATCAACCCGATCGAGCGTCCGGGGGCGCCGCGTAGCGCCAGCGAGATCTTGAACCGTCTCAATGAGGTGTCCTTCAACGCCGTCGTCCTGAAGGAATTGCGCATGATGGCCTTGCTGCGAAAGGTCGCCGATCCGGGCGATGGCGAGGGCAAGCTATGGGCGCAGATGCGCATCCACTCCGTGCGCAACACGGTCCTGACCGAACTCGGCGCGTCGTCGAAGCTCAATGCGGAATGGCCGTTCTTCACATATCTGCGCGACGAAGGGAGAAAGTCGGCGCAGGCGTTCCTCGACGCTCATGGACAGGATCTCGGCAAGCGCTCGACGCTGGATATCGACATCCTGCTCGAGGGAATCTGAGCGATGGGGCTTCTCGGCATTCTGGTCGCGCTCGGGCTCCTGATCTTTTTCGCCTACCGGGGCTGGAGCATCCTTCTGCTCGCGCCCGCCGCCGCGATCCTCGCCGCCGCATTGGCCGGCGAGCCGCTGCTCGCCCACTGGACGCAGACCTTCATGGCGAGCGCGGCGCAGTTCGTGATGCAGTTTTTTCCGATCTTTCTCCTCGGCGCGTTGTTCGGCAAG
>JBAUXQ010000690.1:0-3626 GCA_049584355.1 Roseiarcus sp.
GCTTCGCGCGCGCCCGCTTCGCCGCGGTTGGCGGCGTAATCGTCGTAGGCGATGGTCTCGGCGCGGATGAAGCCCTTTTCGAAATCGGTGTGGATGACGCCGGCCGCCTGCGGGGCCTTGGCCCCCCTCTCGACCGTCCACGCCCGCGCCTCCTTCGGTCCGGCGGTGAAGAAGGTGACGAGATGCAGAAGGTCGTAGCCGGCGCGGATGACGCGGTCGAGCCCCGGCTCGGACAATCCGACCGCCTCGAGGTAGGCCTTCTGCTCGGCCTGGGGCAAGACCGCGATCTCGCTTTCGATCTTCGCCGAGACGACGACCGCCGCCGCGCCCTCGTTGGCCGCCAGCTGCTTGACCTGATCGGAGTAGGCGTTGCCCTTGTCGGCCGACGCTTCGTCGACGTTGCAGACATAAAGGACCGGCTTCGACGACAGCAGGCCGAGCGACTGGAAGAGGCGCCGCTCGTCGCGGCCGACGCCGGCGGCGCGCGCCGGGCGGCCCTCCTTAAGCTCGGCCAGGCTCCGCTCGGCGAGCGCGAGCAGGTCCCTCGCGTCCTTGTCGCCGCCCTTGGCCCGCTTCTCGATTTGCGCGATCCGCCGCTCGAGGCTCTCAAGATCGGACAGCATCAGCTCGGTTTCGACGGTGGCGATGTCCGACAAGGGGTCGATGCGGCCTTCGACATGCGTCACGTCGCCGTCCTCGAAACAGCGCACCACGTGGGCGATCGCATCGCACTCGCGAATGTTGGCCAGAAACTGATTGCCAAGCCCTTCGCCTTTCGAGGCCCCGCGCACGAGGCCGGCGATGTCGACGAAGGTCAGCCGGGTCGGAATGATCTCTTTCGATCCGGCGATGTCGGCCAGGATCGCGAGCCTCGGGTCGGGCACCGCCACGTCGCCGACATTGGGCTCGATGGTGCAGAACGGATAGTTGGCCGCCTGCGCGGCCGCCGTCTGAGTCAACGCATTGAAAAGCGTCGACTTGCCGACGTTCGGCAGGCCGACGATGCCGCATTTGAAGCCCATGGAAGCCGTCGTGGATGAGGGGAAGGTCGCGCCCTCATGCGCGGGCCTCGGCCAAAAGGCAAGGGGCTCGCCGCGGTTGCACGCCGGGCCCAAAACCACGAAGCTGCGGTCATTGAGTCCGCGCTGCCCTTTTCGGGCACGATTGACCGGCGGCCGCGGTCCTCGCTGCGGCTGGAGGCGGCATTGATGAAGACGACTTTGCCCGGCCCGGCGCATCCCCATGGCGCGCACGACCCTGTGGCTCGCCTCACTGCGTTGCGGGAGGCGATCGCGCGGCGGGCGCGCGACTGTGGCCGAGCGCCGGAATCGGTCAAGCTTGTTGCGGTCTCCAAGACCTTTTCTGCCGACGAGGTCTGGCCCACGATAGCCGTCGCCGGCCAGACACGCTTTGGCGAGAACCGGGTGCAGGAGGCAATGCCAAAGTGGCGGGACTTGCGCGCCCGTGCCGCCGTGCTCGGCAAGACGATTGAACTTCACCTGATCGGGCCGTTGCAAAGCAACAAGGCGCGGGAGGCGATCGACACGTTCGACGTCATCGAAACCGTCGACCGGGAGAAAATCGCCGCGACGCTGGCCCGCGAGATCGAGAGGGCCGGCAAACGCCCGCGCCTGTTCGTCGAAGTCAACACCGGCGGGGAGCCGCAGAAGGCTGGGATCCGTCCCGAGGACGCCGACGCTTTTATCGCGCTCTGCCGCGATACCCACGGGTTGACGATCGAGGGCCTCATGGCCATTCCGCCGGCGGACGAGCCGGTCTCGCCGCATTTCGCCCTCCTTGGAGTCATCGCAAAACGCAACCACATCGACGAGCTGTCGATGGGGATGAGCGCCGACTGGCCGCTTGCCGTGCAGCTCGGCGCGACATATGTGCGCGTCGGCTCGGCGATCTTCGGTTCGCGCGGCTGAAGGCGTTGCAATTCAGGTCTCAATCGGGGTTGTTAATTCCCAACCTCTACCCGAGACCTGTCGAGGTTTCGACAAAATGTGAGGATTGATGGCCTGATGGCGATACTGATCTTCGTGCTGAGCCTCGTGTTGCTGGTCGCGGGCGCAGCGAGCGGCTACCAGAGCCTCGACCTGTTGCCGGACGGCCTGGGCCTGCTGTATGCGCTCGCCGGCGCGGTCGGGGTCGCGGCGGCGGTGGTGACGTTCGCCATCGGGGTGGCGATCCTGCGCATCGATGCGCTCTCAAGGCTCGTGCGGCAATCGGCGGCGCCGGCGATCGTGGACACGGCGCCCGACAGCGAGCCGGCGCCGGCTCTGGATACGACGTCGAAAATCGAGCCGGCGCGGCCTGAGGAGGCCGTCTTTGCGCCTGTCGCCGTCGAAGCGGAGACGCCGGAGAGCGCCGATGAACCGGTTGCAGCAGACGACGAGAGCCCGATCAACATCAATCGCGCCGGCCATCTGCCCTCGCTCGATGCGATCGAGACCGTGCTCGAGACGCCGGAGACGCCGCCGAACATGATCGGCAGCTATTCGTCGGCCGGCGCCAACTACAAGATCTTCGCCGACGGCTCGATCGAGGCCGAAACGAGCGAAGGGACGTTCAAATTCGCCTCGATGACCGATTTCAAGCGCCACCTCGTCGACGCCAAGGCGAGGGCGACCCCCGGGGTGGAATAGGCATCACGCGTCGGGCCGCCCTGCGACCCGTTCGAGCTGATCGAAGAACTTTCGCCAGCCGTAGACCGCGCCCTGGTAATTCGCCGTTTGATCCTCCCGGAAACCAGATTGCTCCATCCGTAGGAGAACTCCGCGCGGCGTTGGCGTCAGCGTCCAGGCGACGACGGTCTTCAGCCCCGCCTCGGCTTCCTCTCCTGAGGAGTTCCAGCTGTAAGCGAGTCTGCGGTGCGGTTCGACCTCGAGCACCTCGCAGTCGGTTACGCCGTTCCAGTGCGGCCCCGGCGCCATCCGAAGGGTGAACCTGCGCCCGACGACCGGTTCGAAATCGTTTTTCATCAGCCATTCCTCGATCAGCGCGCTCTGGGTGAGCGCGCGCCATACTTTCTCCGGCGGATGCGGCAATTCGCGTTCGATCAGAACCGAACGCCGAGCGGCGGCGTCTGTCATTGGTCCATCCTTTTCAACAGGTCTTCGAGCCGATCGATCTTCTCGCGCCAGAAGACGCCGTAGACCGCCAGCCAGTCGACGAGGGGAGCGATTCCGCGGGATCGGGCGCTGTAGCGGGTCTCGCGGCCCTCGTGGCGCTGGCTGACGAGCCCGGCGCGCTTGAGCAGGCCGAGATGTTTGGAAACAGCGGGCTGCGAAACGCCGGCCTGACGAGTAAGCGCGCCGACCGTCAATTCGCCATTACGGGCGAGGCGCTCGAACAGCGCACGGCGCGTCGGATCGGCAAGCGCCTTGAACACGGCGTCGGGCGAGGCGTTCACTCGCGCTTGCACGGGCACGCTCCATATTCATAACATTTCAGTTATATTATATCTGTTCGGTTATGAGTCAAGCCAAATTCGGTACCGCCGGAAAAACGTCAACCGTATCCGTCAGACCGTTAGTCCGTTCTCCCGCGCCAGGTCGACCAGCGATACGTTGGGCCGCGCACCGAGGTGCTGGATGATCTCCGCCGCCGCCAGCGCGCCGAGC
>JBAUXQ010000691.1:0-2118 GCA_049584355.1 Roseiarcus sp.
GCGCAAATCTGACGCGCTCGCGGGCTCTGGCTTCGAGCCGGTGCAGACCGAAAGCGGTTACGTACATCGTTCCGGAGTTGACGAACATTTCACATCTACAGAGAGGAGCAATTATGGGAAAGCTTAAAGGAAAAGTTGCAGTCATCACGGGTGGATCGAGCGGCATGGCGCTGGCGAGCGCCAAGCGGTTCGTTGAAGAAGGCGCCTACGTTTTCATCACGGGCAGGAGGCAGGAGCAGCTCGACGAGGCCGTCAGGCTGATTGGCCGGAACGTGACCGGCGTGCGCGGCGACGCGGCCAATCTCGACGACCTCGACCGTCTGTTCGACACAGTCAAGCGGGAAAAGGGCAAGATCGACGTCCTGTACGCGAGCGCCGGCATGGGCGAAGCCGTCCCACTCGGCGAGATTACCGAGCAGCAATTCGATGCGACCTTCGGCCTGAATACGCGCGGCACGCTGTTCACGGTTCAGAAGGCGTTGCCACTGTTCAACGACGGCGGATCGATCTTCATGACCGGGTCAGTTGCTTCGGTGAAAGGTTTTCCTGGTTACAGCGTGTATGCCGCGAGCAAGGCGGCGTTACGCTCATTCGCACGCACGTGGCTCAACGAACTGAAGGGCAGGAATATCCGGGTGAACGTGCTGAGCCCGGGGCCGATCGCCACACCGACGCAGGACCAAGTTCTCACCGAGGAGGCGAAGCGGATGTTTGAATCCTTGATCCCCCGGGGAAAGATGGGTCGTCCCGAGGAAATCGCGGCCGTCGCGCTGTTTCTGGCTTCAGACGATTCGAGCTTCGTGAATGGGGTGGATTTGTCTGTCGACGGCGGCTTCTCGGCCGTCTGAATTCGCGCCGATGAGCTCGGACACAATCCGACGTAAGGAAAACGGAGAGATTCGATGAGCACCGAAGAAAATGTTCAGATTGTAAAAAATTTCTTCGCAGCAATGGGCAGCACCAATAAGCAAGTTCTGCTGGCGTTGGTTGCGGAAGATATTGAGTGGATCATTCCGGGCGAGGACTGGCCGCTGGCCGGCACGCACCGCGGGCGCGCGGGATTGGCGGCTGTGCTTCAGAAGGCCTCCGACGAGGTGGAAACGACATACCCAGCGCCGCCTGAATTCGTCGCGCAGGGAGATCGGGTTCTCGTCATCGGCGTCGCGACCGGGAAAATCAAAGCCACGAATAAGCCGTTCAGGGACGACTGGGTCTTCGACATTACTGTTCGAGATCGCAAGGTGACGAAGATCCGGGAATATATCGACACGCAGGCGCTGGCGCGGGCCGCACAAATGGACGCGTCCGGGCCGGCGTAGCGCCGGCCATCTGCGGCCATTGGGTCCGGATAGACGGTGGATCAGCGGTGGATCGCCCCCTCGCACGCGCGCGCTCGTCGAATGCCCAACCGTAAAGGAAATCCCGATGTACGATCAATCCACGCTAACCGAGTTGATCCGGTTCGCACGAGTCGATGCTGGCTCAACTGTCATCGACGTTTACCCAGGCGACGGCGACTGGACCCGTATCTTCTCCGACATCGTGGGCCCCGAAGGACGGGTCATCAGCTTCGTGCCGGCCGAAGTCGCCCACTTCAAGAACGATCCGGTCGGCCGCATGCGGACGCTTGCGAAGGAGCCCGGCCGAGAGAACGTCGAAGCCGTCTCGGCGGACCTCGTGGCGATGCGGGAGGCCACGCAACCAGCGGATGTCCTATGGCTGCACCTGTTCTACCACGATCTCCACACCGCGCTGATCCAGGCCAAGGGCGCGACGGCGGCCCGCTTCAATCGAGCCGTCTACGAGCGGCTGAAGCCCGGTGGGTCTTACGTCATCGTAGACCACGCCGCCGCCGCCGGGGCGGGCGCGAGCGACGCCCAGTCGCTGCATCGGATTGAGCCTGCATCCGTTCGCGAGGAGGTGGAGGCGGCCGGCTTCGTACTGGACGCGGAAAGCACCGTGCTCGCGAACAAGGACGATTCGCACTCGATCAAGGTGTTCGATCCCTCGATCAAGGGCGAGACCGATCGCTTCGCCTATCGGTTTGTGAAGCTCTGACAGTGAGTCATTCGCGCTACAATGAGATCAGCTCTCGCAAGCGTCTCGGCGCCACATTAG
>JBAUXQ010000692.1:0-1586 GCA_049584355.1 Roseiarcus sp.
TGGTGAGCGGCACGAAACGGTCGTGGCCGATGTAGCCGATGAGCGGATTGGCGCCGGAGAAGTTGATGTGATCGGTGATCGCGACCAGCGACGGCGGCGCCCAATCGGCGTTGAGGCCGCCGGCGGCGTTGGTGAGTAGCAGCGCTTCGCCGCCGAGCTTGCGGAACGCGTCGATCGCGGGCCGCATCGCCCCGGGGTCGCCGCGCTCGTAGTAATGGCCGCGGCCTTGAAACAAAGCCACCCGCCGGCCTTCGATCGCGCCCACCACCAGCCGGCCGGCATGGCCCTCGACGGTGGGTATCGGAAAGCCGGGAATGTCGAGGTAGGAGATGGCGATTGCGTCGCGCGCTTCGTCGGCGAAGGCGCCGAGCCCCGAGCCGAGCACGATTGCGAGCGGCGGCAGCGAATCGAGGCCATGGGCCTTCAGCGCGGCGATCGCGGCGTCTGCTGTCACGCGAGTTTCTATGTCAATCCGTGGTCGCGAGGTCGTCAAGCTTGATCTTAAGCGCTTTCGCGATCCGCGCCATCACTTCGAGCGAGCCGCCGTGCTTGCCGGATTCGAGATCGGCGACATGCGGCTGCGTCGTCTTTGCCGCCTTCGCCAATGCGGCCTGCGTGAGGCCGCGCTTGGCGCGCCAGAAGGCAAGCGGGGTCGCCGCGGCAAGGAGGGCGTCGACTTCCTCAAGCGTCAGTCCTTCGTCGCCGCCCGCGCGATATTCGGCCATGGCGTTGGCATGGGCCAGGGCGTCGCAGAGGTCTTCGTATTCCTCGGCGGGGAGAATGGCGAGCTTTTCGCCCCCCGGCGTGGTGATCAGTTTGGCGGTCATGGCAAAAGGAACCTTATTCGTAGATCGAACCGCGCGGGTCAATACGCGACACGATGATCTCGGTCGCCGTTTCCTCGAACACGACCCGAAAATCCCCGACCCGCAATCGCTTCAAGGATGTTCCTCGCAATTCCGTAACGACATTCGCGAGCGACTTCGGATCGGCGGCGTAGCCAGATATTTTTTCTTCGATTCGCCCGGCGACGTTCCTGTGTTTCAGCAACGCGGCTCGCGCGGGTCTCAGAAAAACAATCCTTTTCACCAGCGCGAGATATAGAGATGTTATATATTGCGGTCAACAACGCAAGCCGTCTGGCGCTCGCTGCGAGGCGTCCGTGGACGCGAGCCTCATCTCACGCGACAATAGGGCCGCGGGGAGGGACAAGCCGAAACATTGCGAACAAAGGGAGGTTGCCTCATGGACCATCATACAAGCCGTCGCGATCTGTTGCTGACGTCGCTCATGGCGGCGCTGCCGCTCGGCATTGGCGGCGCAGCCGCCAGTCCGCTCAATCCGGAGCAGACGATCATCAAGCCGCCGGAGACGTTGCAATGGCAAACCTTGCCGCCCTTTCCGCCGGGGAGCGTCGATAACGTCGCGCTCGCCGGGCAAACCACCGCACCGGGCCTCTATTACACCCTTGTCCGCTGGCATCCGGGATATATGAGCGCCCCGCACTTCTATTCGACCGACCGCTACTGCATGGTGCTGTCGGGGATCTGGTGGTGCAACAGCGGCGCCGATTTCGACCCCGCCGC
>JBAUXQ010000693.1:0-3710 GCA_049584355.1 Roseiarcus sp.
AGGCCGGCGGCGAGGTAGCGGGCGAAGCTGCCGATGAAAGCATCGCCCGCGCCGGTGGTGTCGATCGCCTCGACTTTGACCGGCGCGATCCGCCGCGCCCCCTTTGCCGTCGCCAGCAGCGAGCCGCGAGCCCCGAGGGTGACGATGATTGCCTCGACGCCCTTGGCGACGAGGCTGTGCGCCGCGGCGGCGACTTCGGCCTCGGACTCGACGGGGAGCCCGGTGAGGATCGCGAGCTCGGTTTCGTTCGGCATGAGGAAGCTCGCCTCGCGGGCGCGCATCATGTCGAGATCGCGGATCGCGGGCGCTGGGTTGAGCGCGGTCTTCACGCCGTGCCGCTTGCCGAAGGCGAGCGTCGCGTAGACGGTCTCGAGCGGCACTTCGAGCTGGGTCAGGATGAGATCGCAGGTCTTGAGATCGTCGCCGGCGCGCTCGACGTCCTCGGGGGTCAAGTCGCCGTTCGCGCCCTTGACGATCAGGATGCAATTGTCGCCCGACCTGTCGACCAGAATGGTCGCCGTTCCGGTCGACTGACCGGCGACGCGCTCGACATGCTTGGCGTCGACGCCTGTGCGCTCGAAATTCTGCAGGACGCCATCGCCCAGCATGTCGTCGCCGACTTTGGACACCATGACGACGGCCGCGCCGAGCTTCGCCGCCGCGACCGCCTGGTTCGCGCCCTTGCCGCCGTGGCTCATCTCGAACCGCGGCGCGGCGATCGTCTCGCCCCACACCGGCATGCGGTCGACATAGGTGACGAGATCGACGTTGCTCGAGCCGACGACGCCGATGCGCGGGCGCTTGCTCATTTTGTTCCTCCCCCGAGACGGTCGATGACTGTCATTGCGAGGAGTAAAACGACGAAGCAATCCAGGGGGCGCAGGGTCGCAGCCCCATGGCCTCTGGATTGCTTCGCTTCGCTCGCAATGACGGCGCTTCTCGCGGCGCGGTTCGCAATGACGTCATCCGCCTACGCGCCGAGCTCGGCGGATTGCCGCCACAGATTGACGCCGCTCTCGACTGCGTAGCGGTCGATCTCCTTGAGTTCCTCGGCGGTGAATGAAGGATTGTCGAGCGCTTTCACGCTGTCGGTCACCTGCTCGGGGCTGCTCGCGCCGATCAGCGCCGACGTCACGCGCTTGTCCTTGAGCGTCCACGCCAGCGCCATCTGGGCAAGCGTCTGGCCGCGCCGCCTGGCGATCGCGTCGAGATGGCGCGCCCGCTCGATGTTCGTGGGCGCGAGCATCGCCTTGTTGAAGAAATGGCTGGCCGTCGCGCGGCTGCCCTCGGGGACGCCGTTCAGATATTTGTCGGTCAAGAGGCCTTGCGCCAGCGGCGAAAAGACGATCGCGCCGACGCCCTCTTCCTCGAGCGTATCGAGCAGGCGATCGTCCTCGATCCAGCGGTTGATCATCGAATAGCTCGGCTGGTGGATGAGGCAGGGCGTCCCGAGCCGCGTGAGGATCGCGACCGCCTCCTTGGTGCGGCGTGAATTATAGGAGGAAATCCCGACATGGAGCGCCTTCCCCTGTCGCACCGCGGAATCAAGCGCGCCCATCGTCTCCTCGAGCGGCGTCTCGGGGTCGAAGCGGTGGGAATAGAAGATGTCGACGTAGTCGAGCCCCATACGCTTGAGGCTCTGGTCGAGGTTCGCCAGCATGGATTTGCGCCCGCCCCATTCGCCGTAAGGCCCCGGCCACATCAGATAGCCGGCCTTGGTCGAGACGACGAGCTCGTCGCGATGGCCGCGAAAGTCGGCGCGCAGGATGTCGCCGAAAGCGATCTCGGCCGCGCCAGGCGGGGGCCCATAATTGTTGGCGAGGTCGAAATGAGTGACGCCAAGATCGAAAGCCCGGCGGCAGATCGCGCTCTTCGATTCCGCCGACTTGCCGAAGCCGAAATTGTGCCACAGGCCCAGCGAAATCGCCGGCAATTTGAGCCCGCTCTTGCCGCAGCGGTTGAAGAGCATCGTCTCGTAGCGGGTCGGCGAAGGCGTATAGGGCATGGGCGGCCTTGGGTTCGGCGGAAGATTGAGATGGGCCGGAGAGTGAAGGACGTCAATTCGCCCGCGTAAATCCGTCCGCGCTCCAGTCTTCGCTGCCGACGCCGTGATGGAGGAAGAAGAGGCCTTCGGGATCGTATTTCATCTTGATCGCCCGCAGCCGCGGGTAATTCTCGCCCCAGAACGCCTCCTGCCAGTTTGGCTGGAAGAAGTCGGTCTCCCACACATAGGAGCCGACGCGGGGCAAGAGCTTGCGGATTTCGTTCATCGACTGGTTCACCGCGTCGAACTGGGTTCGTGCGGTCTGCGCATTCGGCTCATGTCCGGAAACGCCGGGATAGGCGGGCTCTTCCAATGCGGCGCTGATCACGAGCGCAAAGGCGTCGATGACCGCCGGGTTCATCGCCGTGTCCTTCGCCGCGGCGATCACGTCGGCCGCAGCGCCCGCAAGCCCCTTGTTGCAATGCAGCGCCACCTCCTGATGCTTCGCCGCCGCAAACAACGCATCCGCGAGACTTTGACGCCGGTCGGTTTCGAGGAGCGAAGCCGGCAGCCACGCGGATTGGTAGGCGGACCAGACCGCGCCCGCCTCGCCGAGGTTGCCGGCCCAGAAAATATTGTCCACGGGCGCGCCTTGGCGATCGTCGGCGATGACGAGGCCCGGAATGGACGTGAGAAACGACGGGTCCCAGAACCGCTGCGCCGGGAGCGCGCCGATCCGGGGCGCCGCCAGCATGGCGAAATCCTGGGGCGAAGCCGCGATCCAATCGAAGAACGGCTTCCACACCGCCTCCGTCTGTTGCCGATCGAGGCCCTGGAAGACCATCGAAAACGCGACGAAGCCCGGCCCAAAGCGGATCTGTTCGCCCCAATGCGAATTGAATAGCGCTTGCGCGTAGAATTCAAGGGCCTTGGCGATAAGGCGGCGGTGGGCGTCGTCGGAGGTCGCGCGGACGGCCGCGAATACGCCGCCGAAAAAATCGGGCAGCGCGTGCGTGCGCAGGGTCACTCGGGTGACGACGCCGAACCCGCCGCCGCCGCCTTTGAGCGCCCAGAAGAGATCGGGATTCGAACAGGCGTTGGCGATTCTGACCTCGCCGTCGGCGGTCACGATCTCGGCCTCGATCAAATTCGCGCCGGCCATGCCGTAGGCTTTGGAGAAACTGCCGAAGCCGCCGCCGAGCACCAGACCGGCGACGCCCACCGTCATGCAGCCGCCCCCTTGCACGTAGCGCCCGCCCTTGGTCGTCACCGCGTCATAGGCCTGGCGCCAATATGCGCCCGCCTCGATCGACACCGCCGGCTGCGGCTCCGCCTGCCCCGCACAGCCCGCGCCGACAAACGCGTCGTGCATTTCGATCGCATTCATGTGGCGGGTCCAGACGAGCAGCGAGTCGGCCGCGTTCGACGTGCCCTGGTAGCTGTGGCCCCCGCCCTTGACCACGATCCTGAGATTGTTCTTGCGGGCGAAGTTGACTGCCGCAACGACATCGGCGGTCGCTTTGGCCGCGACCGCGTAGACGCTCGGCTGCGACGTCCAGGCCCCGACCCAGCCAAGCGATTGCGTCAGCCCGACTTCGTCGCCGAGGAAGTAAGGATTTTTGAGTTCCTTGAACACTTGCGCGCAAGCGGGGTCCGGCGATGCGCCGACACAGGCGGCGAGCGGCGAACGCACTTTGATCAGGCGTCCCTCGACCTGGCGATTGAG
>JBAUXQ010000694.1:0-5245 GCA_049584355.1 Roseiarcus sp.
GCCTTCGCCCGCGAGGGGGCCGACGTCATGGGGATCGACGTCGCGGGCCCGGTGAGCGCGACGCTCGAGGTCGAGCCTGCGACCCCCGAGGAGCTGGCGGAAACCGGCCGCCTGGTCCGGGAGGCCGGCGCGCGGTGGCAAGAGGCCCGCCTCGATCAGCGCGACCTTGCCGCTCTGCGCGCGGCGGCCGAGGCGACACGCACTGCTTTCGGACGGCTCGATATTCTATTCGCCAACGCCGGCATTCAGGCCTTCAAGCCCATCCTCGACTGGGGCGACGCGGACTGGCAGGACACGATCGACGTCAATCTGACGGGCACCTGCAACGCCATTCGGGCTGTCGCGCCCCTCCTGGTCAGACAAGGCGGCGGCCGCATCATCGTCACCTCCTCGACCCAAGGGCGGCACGGCACCAAATACGGCGCAGCCTATTCGGCCTCGAAGTGGGGCATCATCGGCCTCATGAAGTCGGCGGCCCTTGAGCTCGGAGAGCATGGGATCACCGTCAACGCGGTGATTCCCGGCCTGATCGACACGGCGCTGACGCGCCACCGTCAACGTTACGCCCAAGCGGCGGGCGAATTCACCTCGAATAAGCCAACCGAAGTCCTGGAAGCGGAAGCCAAGCAGAAACTTGCCGCAAATTCGCCGCTGGGGGTTCCTTGGATTGAGCCCGAAGCCATCGCGCCGGTCGTCGTGTTTCTCGCCTCCGACGAGGCCTCGATGGTCAGCGGCGCGACCTACGACGTGACGGGCGGGGACAGCGCCCACTACAGTGCGTAGCGAAACCGGACCGTTCCATCGCGCTGTCCGCGCCTTCAGCCCGCCGCCTCAAAGAAGCATGATCGCCTTATGACGAATACGAACCTCGATGAGAATCCCCTTCTCGAACCCTGGACGGGGCCGTTCGAGGCGCCGCCGTTCGACCGGATCGAGCCCGGCCATTTCCGCCCCGCTTTCGACGCTGCGCTGAAAGTCGCGCGGCGCGAAGTCGATGCGATCGCCGCAAACCCGGCGCCGCCCACCTTCGCCAATACGATCGAGGCGCTCGAGCGCAGCGGCCGCAGCCTCGATCGCGTCGGCGGCGTCTTCTTCAATCTCACTGGCGCCGCGACCAATGATGAATTGCAGGCGATCGAGCGCGAAATCGCCCCCGTTCTCGCCCGCCATCGCAACGAAACTTATCTGAACGAGGCGCTGTTCAAGCGCATCGACGCGCTCAAGGCCGAAGAGGACGGGCTCGGCCTTTCCGCCGAACAGGCGCGCGTGGTCGAGCGCTATCATCTTAATTTCACCCGCGCCGGCGCAGGCGCGCAGCCTGACGCCAAGGCGCGTCTGGCCGCGATCGGCGAACGGCTGGCGACGCTCGCCGCCGAGTTCGGGCAGAATGTCCTCGCCGACGAAAAAGCATGGCTCATGCTGCTCGGCGAGGACGATCTCGACGGCCTGCCGGACTTTTTCGTCGCCAGCGCCGGGCGCGCCGCCGCCGAGCGGGGACAAAAGGGCAAGTACGCCGTCACCCTGTCGCGGTCGAGCATCGAGCCGTTCTTGCAATTCTCGGCCCGCCGCGATCTGCGCGAGGCCGCCTTTCGCGCCTGGGAGGCGCGCGGCGAAAACGGCGGGGCGACCGACAACCGCGCGATCGCCGCCGAAATGGTGCGCCTGAGAGCAGAGCGCGCGCGCCTGCTCGGCTACGAATCCTACGCCCACTACCGCCTCGCCGACACGATGGCCAAGACGCCCCGCGCCGCGCTCGATCTGCTCGAATCGGTCTGGGCTCCGGGCGTTTCGAGCGCGCTAAAAGAGCAAGAGGCGTTGCAGGCGATCATCGCCGGCGAGGGCGGCAATTTCAAAGTCGCGCCCTGGGATTGGCGCTACCTGGCCGAAAAGCGGCGCAAGGCCGAGTTCGACTTCGACGAGGGCGAGCTCAAGCCCTACCTGCAGCTCGACCGCATGATCGAGGCCGCCTTCTATGCGGCAGGCCGCCTGTTCGGCCTCGGCTTCGAAGAACGCTTCGACCTCAAGCTCTATGATCCCGACGTTCGCGCCTGGGCCGTGAGCGGGCGCGACGGCTCACCCATCGCGCTCTTCATCGGCGACTATTTCGCCAGGCCGTCGAAGCGAAGCGGCGCGTGGATGAGCAATTTCCGCGCACAGCAGAAGCTCGACGGACTGCAATTGCCGATCGTGGTCAACGTGATGAATTTCGCCAAGGGGGCCGAGGGCGAAGCCAGTCTGCTCAGCCTCGCGGATGCGCGGACGCTGTTTCATGAATTCGGCCACGCCCTGCACGGAATGCTGTCCGACGTGACCTATCCGCTCATTTCCGGAACCCGTGTCGCAGGCGATTTCGTCGAGTTTCCGTCCCAGCTTTACGAGCATTGGATCAAGGAGCCCGAAATGCTGCGCCGGTTCGCGCTCCACTACAAGACCGGCGAGCCGATGCCCGAGGCGCTGATCGCCAAGCTTACGAGCGCGCGCGGGTTCAATCAGGGCTGGGCGACGGTCGAATATACGGCTTCCGCGCTGGTCGACCTCAAGCTGCACCTCGATCCGTCGCCCGCGGATGTCGATGTCGTCGCCTTCGAGCGGCAGGAGCTGGCGCGGATCGGCATGCCCGACGCAATCGCCATGCGTCATCGCGCTCCCCATTTCCAGCATATCTTCTCGGGCGGCTATTCGGCCGCCTATTACAGCTACCTATGGTCGGAGGTTCTCGACGCCGACGGCTTCGAGGCGTTCGAGGAGGCCGGCGACATCTTCGACGCCGAGGTTGCCCATCGGCTGCATGACTTCGTCTATGCGGCCGGCGGCAGCCGCGATTACGATGCCGCCTATCGAGGCTTTCGCGGCCGCTCGCCCTCGCCGGCGGCGCTGTTCCGCAAGCGAGGCTTCGAGGCCGGCCGCGAGTAAGCGTCAGCCGCTCAGCGCGCCCCGCTGCATTTCCACCAGTCGCCGTCCTCGTGGTAGACGCAGCCGTGGCGCTTAAGCACCACGCTGAGCCGATCGCGCAGTTCGCATTGCTTGGCGTCGCCGTCGTGGCACTTCGAGTTCGCGACCTGCCAGCCCTGCTCTTGAACGGTCAGAGCACGCGCCGGGGCGGTGAGAGAAGCGAAGGAAAGCGCCGCCATCAGCGCCGTCGGGATCGCGATGAGTCGCCTCGGGCTCATGCGATTCGCCAAATTCCTCGTCATTGAATCCTCCCTCAAGAATGCGCTTTCGTTGTAGCCGCGGAATGCGTGGCGCGTTCGACCCTGCCAACGGTTGGAACTCGTGTCGAGTCCTGGTCTTACCACAGGCGGCGGCCTTGGCGGCGATCGACGGCGGCGCTATGAGGCGCCGCGAAAGGACCCCCGTCATGTCCGCTTCGAAGGCGACTCTGCATATGCTGTGCGGCAAGATAGCTGCCGGCAAATCGACGCTTTCCCGGAGGCTCGGCGCCGCCAGGAACACGGTCGTCATCAGCGAAGATCGCTGGATCGCGCAATTGTATCCGTCCGAGATCAAGGCGCTGGGCGACTACTTCGAGCGCTGTGAGAGACTGCGCGGGACGCTGGCTCCTCATATTGTCGAGCTTCTGCGAGTCGGCATTTCGATCGTTCTCGACTTTCATGCCAACACGGTGCTCTCGAGGAGGTGGATGCGCGCTCTGTTCGAGGAGGCCGGCGCGTCTCACCAGCTTCATTTTCTGGACGTTTCAGACGACGTATGCAGAGCGCGCATGCATGCGCGGGCCGCCTCCGGCGGGGACGGCGTCAGCGACGCTGAATTCGATCATGTCACCAGTTTCTTCGCCCCGCCGGATCCGGGCGAGGGCTTCAAGGTGATCAGATATGGCGGCGGCCTTCCGACTGCGACAGGCCCGTCGGACGGGGGCGATGAACCTCACCCTTGAGGTCAGAGCCTGGTGACGACCGCGAGCTTGTTGATCTGGCCGTTCTCATACGCTTTGAGGAAGGCCTCGTAGTCCCTGAACGAGACGCAGCCGTTCGAATCGCCGTTCGGGCCGAGCATGAACGGGTGCGCCAGCAGTCCCGCCCGGCCGTAGAGACCGCCTTCCCCGATCGGGTTGAGGCGCAGGGCCTGAACGCCGTGGAACGAGCCCTCGCGGAGCGCCAATTGGTAGAGATGGGGCGGCGTCGGGCCGCGAGCGCGCTCGCTTACGTAGCGCGGATTGTCGAGGGCGTCCCCCAGGCCTGAATGGGCTTCGAGCTTCGTTCCGTCCGGCAGATAGACGATGCGGGCGGAGATATCATAGACAGCTGTATTGCGGTCGTAGCCGGAGGCCGGGGCCGAGCCGCCGAACGGCGATGGGAACGAAAACAACGGGCCCCTGCCCGCGCCGCGGTTTTCAGTCGCCGCGGAAGCGCTCGAAACCGTCCTGTTCGCGACGCCGCTTGCGGGCGCTACGGAGGCGACCGCCGGCGCGGACGGTTGCCCGAGCCCGAAAAGCTTCTGGAAGATGCTCCGGTTGTCGACCGGAGCCGCAGGGGGAGCCGTCGCCACATTCGGTTGGACCGGATGGCGGGGTGGCGCGGAAAGCGGACCGAACTCAGGCGGACGAGGCGGCGGCAACGGCGCTTCGCCGATTTCGGGCCCCTCGTGCGTCGGCGGCAGGGGTACGCCCTCGGCTTGCGGGGCCGGCGGAACGGGCGGAAACGCCTCGAGGCTCGGCAGCGGGATCGGCGCATAGGAAGCTGGCGGAGCAGTTTCGAGGCTCGCCACTTGCGACGAAGCGTCCCGCTTTATTTCGGCGAGCAGATTGGCGTCGATGACAATGTCGCCGAACGGCTTGGACGCGACCGCCGGCGTCGAACGGGCCAATGGGGTCGTGTCGGCCACAGGAGCGGCCGGCTCGAGTCGATGGAGCGCCCAAACGCCAACCGCTCCGGCCAGCGCCACGGCGGCCGCGCCAGGAAGGACTTTTTGAAGCACGCGCCGAGGACCATCCCCGCCCTCGAACGAAACTTCGTCAAATGTCGCTTCTGTCCCCTGCATCCCTCGCCCTACGCTTACGCTGCACCAGTCGAATCAAATTATCGCGTACGCGTTGAATCATTCTTAACGCAGTCCGCCGCCCTTGGCCACCCCATCGCCGCGCCGCCCCCCAGCTCGTGTATAACCCTTTGAAAAAGCTAGAAATGACAAGGGCGGGTGTTGTTTAGCGCCGGTATGAAATCGGGGTTCCGACGCCTCCCGCCGGGACTCAATGGGCCCCGGCGCGGCCTTGCGCCCGCTCGAGCGC
>JBAUXQ010000695.1:0-1994 GCA_049584355.1 Roseiarcus sp.
GCCCTAGCGCCGCCTTCGCCAACTGGAAAGCCGTCCAGCCGAGCGTCGTAACGATCTCTTCGTCGGTGCAGCCGCCCGCGTCCTTCAGACTCAGCACCGCTTCGGCGCCGATGACCGCGGAGAGGGCGAATTGCAGCCGACGGCGCTCGCCTGCGTCCAATCGATCCGCGGCCGGTTCGAGAACCGCATCGATCAGCGGGAGCCGGAAAGCCGGCCGGGTCGCGCTTCCCTTCTCCGCTCCGCCAGGCGCGTAGGACATCGCAATCAGCGCCCGGATCTGCGCCTGCCTGGCGAGAACGAGGCGCGTCATCGCCTCGGCGGCGCGGCGCGCCCGCGCCTCGACGGTCGGGATCGCGCGCAATTCAGATAGCAGGCCGTCCAGTCCCGGCCACTGAAATGCATCCCGCAGCAGGTTCCGCACATCCGAGTAGTAGCGATAAGCCGTCGCCTCCGACACCAGCGCGCGTTCGGCGGCCCGGGCGATGGTCGGCGCCTGACCATCCGCGAGCAACGTGCGCGTCGCCGCCAGCAACGCTTGGCGCGTCCGTTCCTTCTGGTTCGCTCGACCGCCCGGCCTTCGCGCGGCCGGCTCTGAGACAGGAGCCATTATTTTTGTTTGTGAGAGCTGACTATCATGATGAGACTACATTATCATAAGAAGACCCAAAGCGAAAGGAGCCGCCCGTGGCCGCCGTCAACATCACCGCCGCCGGAACCGGAGACGCCATCCAGCTTGGACCGATCCGGATGCGCGTTCTCGAGGACGGCTCGCGCACCGACAATCGCATCGGCGCGGTCGAGATCATCGTGCCGCCTGGCGTAGCCGGCCCCCCGCGGCATCTGCACCGGATGCACGACGAGACATTCCTGATCATCAGCGGCGTCTTGCAGTTCACCGTAGGGGACACGAGGCGAGACGCCCATGCAGGCGACTATGTGGTTGTTCCAGTCGGCGCGCCGCATACTTTCGCCAATCTATCCCCCGGTCCTGTCGTCCTCTTCAACAGCTTCACCCCAGCCTACTACGTGCAGTACTTCCGCGACCTGGCTCATCTCGCCGCAACCGATGGACTGTCCCCCGACCTCATCGGGCGGATCATGGCCAATTATGCAACCGTTCCGGCGTGACGCTGCCCCCTTGCGCAGGCCGGGCGCTCAACGAGGCGGGTCATCGCCCGCACGTCAAGCAAACGATGAAGAGGCGCCTCTGATCGCGGCTTCACGACCCGCCGTCGAGGGCGCGCCTGCGGATGACCAGCATGATCGCGACCGCGGCGTTGAGCACGAGGAGCGTCGCCGGGTAGAATGAGGTGGCGAACGAGATCGGGTCCATCGCCATCAGCGAGGGGACGAACTTGATCCCGTTGAGCGCAAAACTCGCGACGCTGTCCTTCTTCGGCTGCGACCAGCCTCGCACGAACGTCGGCCCGTAACCGAGCGCATCGACGAGGGTGGTCAGCGCCGCCGCGACATTGCTCTGTCTGGTGAACAGGTAGACGACGAACACCGCCCCGCCGGCGACCGCGAACGCCCATTCCCGCCGGGAAAAGCTTCGCTCCCCGCGCGCGACGCTCGCGGCGACGAACAGAAAGCAGATGACGGTCATCGCCATCAGCGTCCAGCTGCCCTGACGCGCGCCCTCGTCGCGCTGGACCAGATAGCCGGTGAGGCTCAGGATTCCGAACAGGAACCATGACAGCGGATGCGGCCGAACCTCGCCGCGCAAGGTCTGGGCGATGTAGATGATGGCCGCGAGAATCGCGAGCGCGACCGAGAGAAAACCGAGCGCATCCCGCCAGCCGCCCGCCACGTGCGCCCCCTCTCACATCCGCGCGAGGGTCGCGACATAGAACCCGTCCGTGCCGGTCGCCCCCGGGCTCAGGCGGAAGCCGGGGCCGAAGGACGAGCGATGCTCGGCGAGCGCGGGCAGGTCGGCCGAGCGCGCCTCGGCGCCGGCGTCAACCGGCAGGAAATCGTCGTGGCGGGCCATGAAT
>JBAUXQ010000696.1:0-4352 GCA_049584355.1 Roseiarcus sp.
TCAGATCGAGGATGAGATAGATGGCGCTGGCCACCGCGAGGGCGCCGAAGACGAGCGCGACGACGCTCATCGCATTGCCTTTCGACATCAGGCCGAAGCCGCAAAAGAGCGCCACCCCCCAGCCGACCACGACATAGACCAGCGGGTACGAAACGGCGCCGTAAAGCGCAAACGACATCTGCAGCCGGGACTGGCCGATCGAATCGATCGTCTGCCTCGCCGACGCCAGCGCCTGCTTCTCATTGTCGGTCGAAGGATCGAGGGATTTGAGTAACCCGTCCTGATGACGTAAATTGGCGATCGCCGCAGCGAAATTGTGGGCGGCGAACTCGCTGTCGCTTAGATTTGCGTTCCAGATCGCGTCGAGGGTCTTGGCGAGCTCCTGCCGAAGAAGCGCGCGTCCTCCGCTCGCCTCGGGTCCATAGTCCGTAAGGGCGAGATCGAGTTGCAGGACTTTGGCGGCCAGGGTCTGGACCGCGAGATTTTGTCCCGCATAGACGCCGAAAGCGGTCCAGATCAACAGGCCGAGGACGAGAGCCGAGAGCAGGGTCAGAAGCCCGACCACCGCGCCGATCATGTCGCGCGGGCCCCCGGTGGTGAAGTCGTCCGGCAGCAGGCGCTGGAGAATGAGGCCGATCGCGCCGCCGGCGAACACCGCAAGCGCAACCGCGCACGCAAACTTCTCCGCCACCCCCATGTCCAGACTCCGCCCGCCCCGTGGGCGCGCTTTCCGTTATCGACGGAGGCTTGTCAACGGCGGACGCCCGTCCGGCGTGGGCGGTCATCCATATTTGGAGAAGTCGAACGACTGGAACCGCTCGAGATTGTCGGCGCGCTGGAAAATCTCGGGGTGGGCGAGCGCGCGCGCCGCGTCGTCATGTCCCGTGCGCCAATGCTCCTCCATGGTGCGGCGGGAGAACTCATAGTCCTGCGCGACGCCCTCATAGGGCTTCGCGCGATAGATCAGTTCGACGACGTTGTACGCCCTCTCCTCGGTTTCGCTCGCCAGCATCTCGACGTCCGGGTCGGAGCGAAGACCGCCCGGCAAGCGGTCGTAGACTCGCCGGAAGGCGTGGCGAAGCCCCTGCGACAATTTGAAATGGTCGGTCGCGAAGCGGGTGCGGCTGGCGAATTGGATTTCCTTCTGGCGCACGTCGGCCTGGGTCAGGTCGCGCGGCAATTCGCCCGACGAGCTCCAGAGGTCGACCTGGAAGGCGAGCGTATCGACGCGCGGGCGGCTGTCGAACACCCACTGCAGCGGCGTGTTCGAGACGATCCCGCCGTCCCAGTAATAATCGCCGTCCACTTCGGTCGCCGGGAAACCGGGCGGCAGCGATCCGCTGGCGATGATGTGGCGCGCGTCGATCTTGTGGGTCGTCGAGTCGAAATAGGTGAAGTTGCCGCTGCTCACGTTGACGGCGCCGACGCTGAACCGGACGTCTCCATTGTTGATCCGGTCGAAGTCGACCAGGCGTTCGAGCGTCGCTCTCAGCGGCGCAACGTCGTAGAAACTCAGCGTGTTCGGTTTCTGCGGCGGCCAAAGGTGCAGGGGCGGAAAGCGCGGCGCGAAGAACGACGGCGCCCCGAGCATCGCGATCCCAAGCGCGTGGACCTGGTTGACGAAGCTGTGCGTCGCCTGGTCCTTGAGGTCGAGCGAACGGGCGTAGGGGATGCCGAAGACGCCAAGCGGCGACGTGCTGACCGCCTCCCAGAACTCGCGCAGCCGCTCGACCCGCTTTTCCGGCGGGTTGCCGGCGATGAGCGCCGAATTCACGGCGCCGATCGAGATTCCGGCGATCCAGTTCGGCAGGACGTTCGCTCTGGCGAGCGCCTCGTACACCCCGCCCTGATAGGCGCCGAGCGCTCCCCCGCCCTGGAGAAGCAGAGCGATCGTCTTGAAGGGAGGCGAACCGGGTTCGCGGCGATTCATCGTCTTGCCCGTCGCCTTTGTCGGCATGGAACGCTCCAGGTGGCGGCGAGGGCCGCGTTGCAGGCGAGAAGGCGCCCTTCGGGCGCAGCGGACGGGCGGGCGCAGGGCCACGCGAACGATAACAAGCCGCGGCGGACGGGTCCAGGACGGGCGAGCGAAAAAGGCGCGGGCAACCCTTTGGTCGCTATAAGCCCCGCGATCTCGCTCAGTCCGGCCGGCTCACCTCACTCGCGACCAGCCGAAGGACTTGCAGATGAGCCCGCCGAAGACGCAGCCCGCGGTGGTGAGATGGTCGCCGGAGAGCGTCAACTTGCCGGTGTAGCGCTTGCCGTCCTCGGGATTATACGCGGATCCGGCCCAGGAATCGGCGCCGTTCGGCTTCATGTCGAAGAACACCTGTTCGCCGATCTTGCCCGAGCCTTTCGGGTCCTTCTTCCAGGCGATGAAGCCGCACAAAGCGTCGCCGCCGCATGCCGAGAAGCGTATTTTGGCTGCGCCGTCGTCGCGCATCCATTCGCCGGTCGCGTCGGCGGCCGTCGCGGCCGACGCCGCCAGAATCGCCAGGCCGGCAAGCAAAGCGCGCGTCATCCACTTCTCCATCTTGATCATCAAGGCCGGCGCATGTGCCGCATGCGCGAACGCCCGTCAAGCCGCCGGGCGGAGAGCCTCAGCCCAGAGCGGACGATAACCACTCTTGAGCGCCGCGACGGTCGAGGGCGGGGTCAGCACGTCAGCGAGGGCGTCAGGCTCGAGCAGCGCCGGCGCGCCGTAGCCGGCGAAACTCCATGGCGAAAGCGCTCCGGCGCGAATGGCGTAAGCGCGCCCGCCGCGCGCGATCATCGCCCCCTCCGGCAAGTCGCCGAGTCGCGTCCGCCATATTCGTTTGGCGCGATTCTCGACCCGCTCGCGATGCAGCGCTTCGTCCATCGCGTCGGCGCCGCCCGGACGACCGGGAAAGGCGGCGAGAAAGGCCTTCGCCGCCCCGCGCCGGCACTCGAAGCAGGGGCGGTGCCCAGCGGCGAGCGCGGTCGGCTCGTCAAGGAAAAAGAGCTCGGTGTAGCTATTGCCCCACACCTCGCGCCGGCGGTCCTTGAACGCGCAGACGCAGGCGATCCAGCGCCGCGATGTCCAGCGCCGGCCGCTCAGCGTCCGATCGTCGCGATGCAGCCGCCCGCCGCGATTGCCCATCAGCCCGCCGCGCTCGGCGACGGCGCGAAATTCGCCGAACGGATCGACGCGATTTTGCAACGGCCCGGACGGCTGCGCCCGGCTCATCGCACCGGAGAGCTTTGAGCGCTCGCCTGCGCCTCGGCGACCGTATCGACCCCGTAGACGTCGTCGCGAAACTGGGCCGGGCCGTCGCCGTTCGACCAGCCGGTGAGGTAGACCCAGATCACCGGCACCGCTCTCGCGAGCTTGATGTCGAAGGGCGCGCCCTCCTTGATCTTGGCCTCCATCGCCGCCTTGTCCCAGACCCCGCCGGGTCCGCCCGGCGTTCCCTCGAGCAGCCACGCGGCGTAGTCGTAGACGCCCTGCACCCTGACGCAGCCGTGGCTGAGGAACCGGTAGTCGGCGCCGAACAGGCCCTTGGAGGGCGTGTCGTGCATATAGACTGCGAGCTTGTTGGGCATGCCGATGCGGATCGAGCCGAGCGAATTGCCGGCTCCGGAATCCTGCCGCAGCGTGTAATTGGCCGCCCGTTCGGTGCTCCAGTTGACGGATTTCGGATTGATCTCCTGGCCCGAGCCGTCGAGGATCCGGATCTTGGCCCGCGTAAGATAGCCCGGATCGCGCTGCATCCGGGGGATGATTTCTTTCTTGATGATCGAGATCGGGACCGTCCAGGTCGGATTGAGGTTGATGACCTGAATCTGGGCGGAAATCTCCGGTGAGGGATGCTCAGGGTCGCCGACGATGGCGATATAGTGGTGAACGACGCGGCCGTTCTCGACCGCCTCGACCGAGGTCGAGGGCAAATTGACCACGACATAGCGCTGGTCGAACGAAAAATTGAGCCCCGCCAGCCGATTGGCGCTCGAGGCGAGCTCATTGAAGCGTTCTCTCGCCGGAACGTTCATCGCCTTCAGCGTCGCTCCGGAGACAACGCCCGTCTGGCGCAGCCCCATATGCGACTGGAAGCGTTTCACCGCCGTCGTCAGGCCCGCGTCCCACGCGAGGCCGCTCGCCTGCGCAGCGTCCAGATAGCCCTCGATCATGAGCCGCTTGCGCAGCTTCTCCACCGCCGGACCCCTGGTTCCCGGGCCGATCGGGACGATGTCGGTCGGCCAGCCGCCGGCGTCGACGATCGCCGAATAGCGCTCGGACGCTTTCGCGGTGGCGAAGAACGTGTCGGGCTGAAGCGTCGGATGAGGATCGTCGCTGAGCGCGGTCTCGCGCGGCGGCGGAGGCCGGGCCACCTTCT
>JBAUXQ010000697.1:0-3322 GCA_049584355.1 Roseiarcus sp.
TCTTACACCTTTCCCATCACCTCCTGGCGGAAGCCGTAGACCTCGCGTTTCCCGGCGATGGCGACCAAGCGCACGATGCGGCTCTGGCCGGGCTCGAAGCGAACCGCGGTCCCAGCCGGGATGTCGAGCCGGAAGCCCTTCGCTTGCCTGCGATCGAACTTGAGCGCCGGGTTGGTCTCGAAGAAATGATAGTGCGAGCCGACCTGGATCGGCCGGTCGCCCGAATTGGCGACCTCGATCGTGACCGTTTCGCGCCCCTCGTTCATGAGGATGTCGCCGGGCTCGGCCAGGACTTCGCCGGGAACGTGCTTGTCGTCGGCGCCGCGGATCGGCTGGTGGACGGTGACCAGCTTGGTGCCGTCAGGAAAAGTCGCCTCGACCTGGATGTCGTGGATCATCGAGGCGATGCCGTCCATCACCTGATCGGCCGCGACGACGTGCGCGCCGGCCTCCATGAGTTCCGCGACCGAGCGTCCGTCCCGCGCGCCTTCGACGACGAAATCGGTGATCAGCGCGACCGCTTCCGGATGGTTGAGCTTGACGCCGCGCTCGAGCCGGCGCCTGGCCACCATCGCCGCCATCGCGATCAGGAGCTTGTCTTTTTCGCGAGGCGTCAGATTCATGGGCCCTCGTCCCTCCTCATATCCGTCATCCGTCCAGCAAATTCCGCGCCTTCGCTCATCCCCAGAGCCGAGGCTTGCGTCCGCCGAGCGCGACAATGGACGCGATGAGCGCGGCGCGCAATCGGAGAGGCGAGGGGGAGACGAGGCGGGCGACGATGAGGCCGTCGAAGGCGCTGGCGCCCGCTTCGACGCCGCCGTCCGCAGCCTCAAGCGCCGCCCGCAAATCGGGCAGGCGGGCCTCGATATTGGGCGCCCCGGCGACGATCATCGCCACGGCGCGCGCGCCCGCTCCCACCGCCATGCGCTCGAGCGCCGCGCCGGCGTGCTCAAGACGCGTCTCGTCGGCGAACACCAGACGGCCGTCGCGCCGCACGCGCCAGGAGTCCCTCAAGCTGGCGTCGATCTGGCTCTCGCCCATCGCAAGGCGGCCGAACACCAGCGTCTCGGCGATGACGAGACTGGCCTCGGCCGACATCTCAACCTCGAGCCGCCGCTCGAGCGCTGCGCCCTCGAACATGAGCGTCTCCTGGGGCAGCCAGAAAAGCCGCGCGCCCGGCGCAAGCTCGAGCCGGGTCGCGATCGCGGCCGCCGGGCCGTCGCACCGATAGATCCTTTCCGCCGATGGCGTGGTCGCCTCGACCTCGGCGCGTTCGCCAAGCTTGAGGCTCACGCGATAGGAATCTCCGCCGGCGACGCCGCCCCCGGTGTTGACGATCGCCGCCTCGCACGGGCTCGACGAGCGGGGAAAGCGCCAGCGCAAGCCGCCGGTCTCGAACAGCCGCTGAGCCTCGGTGCGCTCGCCGACCCGCGCGAAGGCGCCCCGCGCCTCGGCTTGAGCCCGCTGGCGCCGAATGGGACAGAGCCCCGCGCCTTTGTTGGTCACGACGGACATTGCCGGGCGAGATCGACCTCGCCGCGCGGGCACACGGGGTCGAGCACCGGCGCATAGGGGTCGGCGACCCGGTAGAGCTCGTAGGCTTCGACCGCTCCGCCGCCGCCGCGCCGCTCAAGCAGCCCAGCCGGCTCGACCTTGCGGAAGCGCATCCCGAGGATGAGGTCAAACCGGCGGCCGGGCTCGCCCAAGGCGAGGCCCGGCGCGGCAAACAGCGTCTCCGGCGGCGCGGGCTCGAAGATCCAGCGCATCCGTTGCTCGGGCTGCACCACCGCGATTCCCCGATCGCCGTAGTAGGACATGAGCGAGGTCAGCGCGTAGCCCTGGGTCAGGACGTAGGCGGCGTTGTCGGCGCGGGCCCTGGAGTCGAGATCGCGGGCCAGCGCGCGAAAGCCCTCGAGCCGCGCCAGCGGATCGGCGGCCCCGAGGGGTACGGCGCCAGTCAAGATCTCGGCGAACGCGAGCGCCGCAAAAGCGAGCCCGATCGGCGCCGCCCACAACGCCGCCCTTGCGATCAGCGCGGAGAGGCCCGAAGCGCCGGCGCGGCGGACCTCGGCGACCCAGTCGGCGGCCAGAATCGCCGCCGCCGGATAGAGCGGCGCGAGCCAGTTGCCCTGGACACGGTCGTGGGTCGAGTGGAGAAGGAAATAGACCGCCGCCGGCGCGATCGTGCAGGCGAGGACGCGCCGGGCCTCGTCGCGCGAGCGGGGCGAAACCGGCGCGCGCCATGGGATGGTCACGACGGCGGGGACGAGGGCGGCGAAGACGAGCGGGTTGATGAGGCCGACCTGAGAAACAAGGAATTCGGCGATATAGAAGGGCGCAAAACCGTGCGGCGGCGCGCGTCCGAGCTGCTTGGCGAAAGTCGCCCAGCCGTGCGCGGCGTTCCAGGCGACGAAGGGGGCGAAAATCGCCAGCGCGACGGCGAGTCCGGCGAACAGCGCCGGCGAGGCGAGCCAGCGGCGCAGCGACGGCGCGGCGGCCAGAGTCAGGCCGACCCCGACGGCGAAAAAGACGGCGGTGAACTTCGATTCCAGCGCCAGCCCGAGCGCCAGCCCGAGCGCGACCAGCCAGCGCGCCTCGCCGGTGCGCCAGAGCTCGACGAGAGCCGCAAGGCCGAGGGTCCAGAACACCACCAGCGGCGCGTCGGGGGTGACGAAGACCGCGCCGACGAGGATGAGCGGCATCGCGACCCACATCAGCGCCGCAAGCGCGGCCTTCTCCGCCGAGCCGAACAAACGCCAGGCGATCAGCGCGATGAGGGCCGGCATCGCGCCGACGACGAGGAGGGAAAGCGCCCTGACGCCGATCTCGGAGCCGCCGAACAGCGCCGTCGAGGCTCGGATGAACAGGGCGACCATCGGCGGATGGTCGAGGTATCCAAAAGAAAGCGCCCGCGACCACAGCGTATAGTAGGCTTCGTCGAAAGTAAGCTCGAGCCGTCGGGCGATGAGCGCCTGCGCGGCCAGGAGCGCAATCGTCGCGGCGAAGGCGCAAAAGCCGAGCCAACCGGCGCGGCGCGGCCTTGCTTCGGTCCGCGCGGCGGCGGCGACGGTCGGGTTGCCGCTCACCTCGTCTTCTTCGCCCTTCTCTCCGCCGTCGCGTCCGTGCGGCAGTCCGTGACACGCAAGCGCGCTTCCCGTCAATCGTCGCCCGCGCGCGTCAAGGCGCTTGTCGCAAATCAGGAAATGGCGCGAAAGTGTTGCCCGGCGCACACAGGCGCCTCGCGGCCGACGTCGTATAAGTCCTCGAGGGCGACGCGGAAAGCAGACGGCGCAGTCCGGCTTTGGAGTCATGGCGATCGCGG
>JBAUXQ010000698.1:0-1700 GCA_049584355.1 Roseiarcus sp.
CCTACATGGCCTCGCTCGAGAAGCTGCGCGGGCGCGCCGAAACGATCTATTGGCCGGGGCACGGCGGCCCGGTCGTCGAACCGCAGCGCTATCTGCGCGGTCTGATCCATCACCGGCGCCAGCGGGAAGCCTCGATCCTGACCGCGCTGTCAGACGGCCCGCAGACGATTCCCGCTCTGGTCGCCAAGGTGTACGCGGGAATCGATCCCTCGCTGACCCGCGCCGCGGGCTTATCGACCCTCGCGCATCTCGAAGACCTCGGCGAGCGCGGGCTGGTCGTCGCCGAACCGCAGGACGACGGCCAGACGCGATACCGGCTGGAACGATAGGCTATTTCGCCGCCGCCGGCGCCGCGGCGCCGGCAGCGTAGCTGTTGCGGCTCGAGATCTGGCCGCCCGCTTCCGAGAACATCTTGTCATCGTCGCCAAGCTGCACCGTCGGCATGCATTCGGGATTGCAGGCGTACGAGATCCTGGAGGTCCCGTTCTGCAGGACCAGCACGGTTTTCGCCGGCAGGACCCGGACCTGCTTTTCCTCGATGATCGATCCCCCGGCGTCGAGGGCGATCAGGTTCGTCTGCCCAAAACCCTTGCCGGTAATGACCATCGAATTGTTATTCTTGAGCATCGCCACGTCGGCGATCATCGGGTTGCCGATGATGAGGGTCGTCGCTCCAGCCGGCAGCTTGGCGATTTTGGCCTGGTCGAGCGTAACCGCGATCAGGTCCGTTTCGGCGCGGGCGGGCGACGCGCCGAAGGCGAGAACGAACGCGGCAGCGAGCCAAAGGCGCGACGACATGAGAACCCTCTCTCGTCCGGAGATCAGGGCTCATTTCGCTCACCAAAGATGAAGGAAATCTCAACTTACGGCGCGTCAGACCGTCGGGAAAATCGCCGCTCCCTCGTCGGCCGAGCCGACCGCGCCGCGAAAGACGGAGAACAATTCGCGCCCGACGCCGACATGGGAGGCGGAAAGGTCGGCTTCGGCATGCGGCCTCCGGGCCCAGACGTCGTCGGCGACCATAACCTCGAGCCGGCCCGCCGGCGCATCGAGACGGATGACGTCGCCGTTGCGGATCTTGCCGATCGCCCCGCCTGCGGCCGCCTCCGGCGTCACATGGATCGCCGACGGCACCTTGCCCGAAGCGCCCGACATGCGCCCATCGGTGACCAGCGCCACCCTATGGCCGCGATCCTGCAACACGCCAAGCGGCGGCATCAGCTTGTGCAGTTCCGGCATGCCGATCGCCTTGGGGCCCTGGAAGCGCACCACGGCGACGAAGTCTCGGTTCAGTTCACCGGCGCGGAAGGCCGCATGCAGTTCCTCCTGGCTGTGGAACACCCGCGCCGGCGCCTCGATCGTATGCCGCTCGGGCGCGACGGCCGAGGTTTTGATGACCGCCCTTCCCAGGGGCCCTTCGAGCACCCGCAACCCGCCGGTCGGCTGGAACGGGTCGCCCGCCCCGCGCAACACGCTGCGGTCGCCGGACACGGCCGGCGCAGGCGTCCAGGCGACGGCGCCTTCGGCGTCGAGATGCGGTTCGACCGCATAATCGTCGAGCTCGCCCCAGACGGTCTGGGCGTCGCCGTGCAGGAGCCCGGCTCCGAGAAGTTCGCGGATCAGCAGGCCCATGCCGCCTGCGGCGTGAAAATGATTCACGTCGGCCTTACCGTTCGGATAAATCCGCGTCAGGAGCGGCG
>JBAUXQ010000699.1:0-3851 GCA_049584355.1 Roseiarcus sp.
CGGCCGCCTTCGGCTCTTCGGCCGGCGGCGCCGGGGTTTCCGTGGGCGGCGCTTCGGGCTCGATGTCGACGATCACTTCCCTCGGCGGCTCGGGCGGCTTCGGCGCGAGGGTGACGACCGCGAGCGCGGCGGCGTGGAGCGCGACCACGACCGCAATGACCGCCGGTCGGAGCCAGGGCGGGCTCAGGGGCGGCGGCTCGAAGGCGCGCCCGCCAAGCGTGGCGTCGGTCACTGGGCGGCCGCGGGCGGCGGCGGAGCCGAGGCGGAGCGGCGTCCGCTGGAGACGATGGCGATCCGGGTCACGCCGTTGGCCGCGAGCTCATCCATCACCGCGACGACGTCGCCGTACGCGGCCTCCTTGTCCCCGCGCAACTGCACGACCCCGTTGGAATCGCGGAGCCTGGCCTTGACCGTCGCCGCCAGTTCATCGGGCGCGACCTGGTCCTTGCCGACCGAAACGGCGCCGTCCTTGGCGACGACGACCACCACCGGATCCTTGGCTTCGAGCGGCTGGGCCGTGCGGGCGCTCGGCAGGTTGACCTTGATGCCGCTCGCCAGCAGCGGCGCCGTCACCATGAAGATGATGAGCAGCACCAGCATCACATCGACCAGCGGCGTGACGTTGATTTCAGCCAGCGGCTGGTAGAGGCCCTCGCCAACCTTGCGCGGCTTGATCGCCATCAGGGCGCCTCCGCGCGGCGGCGCTGGCCGTCGTCGCGGACCACTTCGGCCGGGCGCGAAATGAGGAGAAGCGCGCGCTCCTCGACGAACGAGGCCATGTCCTGGCCGACCCGGGCGTAGGCCGCGCCGATCCGGTTATAGCCGATCGAGGCCGGAATCGCCGCCGCGAGGCCATAAGCAGTCGCCGCCAGAGATTCGGCGATTCCGGGCGCGACCGTCGCCAGCGAGGTATCCTGCGCCTGGGAGATGGCGGCGAAGCTCGACATGATGCCCCAGACGGTCCCGAACAGGCCGACAAACGGCGCGACCGAGGAGATGACCGCGAGATTGGGCAACCCGCCCTCCGAGCGCGTCAGCAGTTCGCGCGCGGCGCGCGCCATCGCGTCCGAGATGCGCCCTCTCAGATCGCTCACGGTCTCGCCGGGAATGCGGCGGCGCGCCTCCTCGTCGCCGGCGGTCGCGATCGCCTCGAGCGGATTCGGGATCGCCCGCCCCGCGCGCGCGGCGCGGACAGCGCGGCCAAGGCGCACGACCGAAATCGTGCCCTCGATGATCAAGACCCAGCACCAGAGCGAGGCGAGAAACAGCACCCCCATCACGAACTTGCCGACGAGGCTTGCGTCGAGAAAGAGCCCGACCGGAGATAGGTTCAACGCTTCCCTGCCATCGCATACTCGCCGACAACCAACACGCGCGCTCTCGAAAAAGTCACTGCGACAATCTCAACAGCGCGCGCCCTGACCTGCTTCGCAACTCTTTCGCATCCAGCGTCCCGTCGTGATCGACATCCGCATCCTTAAAACGCTTCTCAACCACGGCGAGATATTCGTCCTTCGTCAGCGTTCCATCCTTGTCGAGATCGGCTGCAGTCAAATCGCCCTTCGTCAGTCTCCTGCGCAATTCCTTCGCGTCCAACGTGCCGTCGTGATCGTGGTCGAGCTTGTCGAACAGCGTTTCGGCGGCCTTTTTCGCTTCTGCAAGCTCGACCGTTCCATCGGCGTCCGTGTCGAGTCCTTCGGGCAGGCCAGAGCCGGCGGACGCCGGCGACCCGCCCAAAGCAGGCAGGCCAGCGAGCGAGATGAGGATGGCGCGTCGTGAGAGAGACATGAAATCCTCCTGACTCGGCGATATGTGGGCTCTACCGCCCGGACGCCGAACTTCCTTAACCCTCGAGTTCTCCGATATGTTTTTGTGCGTATAACTGCACGCCGAGTTGTTCGATCAGCGTGAGCTGCGCCTCGAGGAAATCGATGTGCTCTTCCTCATCGGTCGTCAGCTGCTCGAACAGGTTCATGCTGACGCGATCGTTGGCGGTTTCGCACTATTGCGCCGCCTCAAGGTAAAGCGTCCGGGCGCTGATTTCCGCCGTCAGATCGCATTCGATGATTTCCTTCACGTCCTTTCCAATGCGCAACTGATCGAGAGATTGCATGTTCGGCGCTCCGTCCAGGAACAGAATGCGCGCCACAAGCTTGTCGGCATGCTGCATCTCCTCAATTGATTCCGCCCGCCACTGCTTGGCGAAGCCCCCATAGCCCCAATTGTCCAGAATCCGATAGTGGAGCCAATATTGATTGACCGCCGCGAGCTCGTGGCGGAGCGCCTTATTAAGATATTCGATGACTCGCTGATCGCCGCGCATGAGAACGCTCCAGGACGTCGCGACGAGCAAAACGCCCCGACAGCTCTTCTGCCAAGATAAGCCGACATGCCGACGACGGCCGCCGGGCCGCGGCGAATTTGGCCCATTCCTGCATTTGTGACAAGGTTGCGCTCATTGCCGATGGCGATAGGTTTGAGGCGCTGCGCCAATAGCGGCAAGACGGGATCGGCACCAGTCGGCTCAAAAATAGCGTGCGATCAGTTCCATCGCGAGGAGCAGGCACAGTCCGGCGGCCACGCCCGCGAGCGCAAACGTCATGCGCCATTCGAGGGCTTCCTTGCGCGTTCGGCCCGTGAATTTCATCCTGATCCTCGGTCATGCGCCATTGGCGATTGAGCGCCGGGTTCGGCCGGCGAGCGCTTTGTGGTTCCCTACCCCGGTTTGTCAGCAGATTCATCAACAAGCGCGTCACATTGTGATCCGCACCCCCCCGAAGATAGCGAAGGGCTTCCCAGGCCCGAACGACTGCGGATTCGTAATGGCCGGGCCCGTCATGAACTCCCCGGTCTGGACCAAGCCGCCGGAAGTATAATAACGCTGATCGAAAATGTTCTGAGCGTAGCCATAAAGCTGCACTTGCTTGTTGTATTGGTAGGAGGTGTGGAGACCGAAGACCGTATAGCCCGGTACCTGCGGAACTGCGCCGTTCTCGTTGCCGAAGATGACCTGGCCTGATGCCGCGACCATGTCCGCGCCGATCTTCCACTGGTCGGTCACGGCGTAGTCGACGCCCGCTTTGATCGTATTCTTTGGAATGCCAGCTATTTGGGCGCCGTTGGTGATCGGAATATTCCCATTGGCGTCAGCCAATGGATTGTTCGGCGACGGCTCCTCAAAGGTCGTCAGATAGATGGCGTCGATATAGGTGTAATTGGCGTAAGCCGTCCACTTATCGCCGGTCCACTGGGCGCTGACCTCGGCCCCCTGGCGCAACGTCGTCCCAACGTTGGTGTAGTAGCCGAAGCCGTTAAACGTGCTCACCACCGGCAGAATGTCGTTGGCGAGCGTGGTGCGGAAGAGCCCGGCCGACCATTGCAGCTTGCCCCATTGGGGACCCAATGCGGCAAGAGCGTTCTGTCCACGGAAGCCCAGTTCGAAAGTCTGGCCGACGACCTGTTTGAGCGGCGGATCGGAGGACAGGAAGTTGTCGATGATGCAGGGGTCAGTGGCGCTGGCGCAGCCGAGTTCGAGCGGCGTCGGCGTGCGATTGGTCATCGCATACCCCGCGTAGAAGTTGACGTCAGGCGTGATCTTGTAGGTGAGGCCGGCCGTCGGATTGAGATGGAAGTAGTCCGAGTAACCGCTAAGGAGAGCGTCGTTGGTGCCCTCGAGATTGATCCCGGCGAAATTGAAACGCGCGCCGCCGGTCAGCGTCAGGCGATCGGTCGCGTTGAACGTGTCGAGGGCGTAGACGCCGACATAGGTGTTGTTCGCCTTGACGTCGATCGGGTTGAGAAAGCTGTCGGGCTCGTCGATGATGTACGGGGAGGCGGTCAACGGGTACGAG
>JBAUXQ010000700.1:0-5781 GCA_049584355.1 Roseiarcus sp.
CGGTAGGGGGCGCGATCGGCCAGGCGTTGGCGTTAATTGAACCCGCCCCGGGCGCCGCGCCCGATGGCGAGGGCGGACATCTGGTCATCGCCCTCTGCGCCGAGCAGGGATTTGCGGGGCCATTCAACCGGCGCGTTCTCGACGCCGCCGAGCGCCTGATGAATTCGAGGGGGCCGCGTGGGTCGGAACTGCTGCTGCTGGGAGGACGCGGGCTCATCGCGGCCGAGGAGCGGGGGCTCAAGGTCGGCTGGAGCGCGTCGATGATCGCCCATGTCGACGAGGCGGCGGCGCTCGCCGACCGGGTGACCGAGCAGCTCTACGCCCGACTCGAGCATGGACGGGCGACACGAGTCAGCCTCGCCCACGCGACGCCTGAGCCGTCGGCCGAGATTCACGTCGTCGAGCGCACGCTCGCGCCATTCGATTTCGCCCGTTTTCCCCGGACGCGAAACCCGTCGCCGCCGCTCATTTCGCTGCCGCCGGCGATCCTGCTCGCGCAACTCGCGGAAGAATACGTGTTCGCGGAACTCTGCGAAGCGCTGACCCTGTCGCTCGCGGCCGAGAACGAAGCCCGAATGCGGGCGATGACCGCGGCCAAGTCCAACGTCTCGACGATGCTCGACGACCTCGTCGCCCGTTCGCGGCAATTGCGCCAGGAGGAGATCACCAACGAGATTATCGAGCTCGGCGGGCGCAAGGCGACCGGGCCGTCCGGCTTGAGCCAACGGCGTTGACGGGCGCTCTTATGGCGCCGCCTGCGCCGCCGGAAATGTCCACGCGCCGTTCAAGATCTCGGGCCGCGGGCGATAGAGGCGCACCAGATAGTTCCATCCAGGCGGAGTGGGCAGGCAATTGGGGATCTTGCCGTCGCAGCCGCCGAACTGGATCGCATACGAGCCGTCCTCGCCGGGCTTCGCGGTGAGATTGTTGAGCGAATAGGCGTTTTGCGGATTGGGGACGAAATGGCCCCTGTCGTCGTAGACGCTGATCGACCAGAATCCGTCGACGGGCACATCCTTGACGCTGAGCCGATAGACTGTCTTGCCGTCGTTGTGAGTCGGGGTGACGTTGAGAGTGATGGCTTCGTCCTCGGGATTGCCGCCCCAGGCGGCGGCCGACCCGATCAGGCGCCGGACCGGATCGACCTTCCCGCGCTGGCCGAACATGCCCTTGGTGTCGGGAACCGTCTGAGCCAGGTCGAGCAGGGCGTCGCGCACCTTGATCTGGCTCGAAGCGTCCCAATTCGGAATCTTGAACGCTCCCGGGCCGCCGGGCTGGCTGACCTTGATCGCGTCCTGCAGCGCGCGGACGGTTTCGATGTCCTTCGGATCGTTCGGGTCGACGAGAATGCGCACCGCGGCGACGACGTATCGGGCGCCAATCCGATCCTCGCTCAGCGTATGGACGCCGGCGCCGTAGACGACCTCGGGCGTGTACTCGTCTTCGTCGATCACCTGCATCGAGAGGAAGCGCTTGCCGGGGTCCGGAAGCGTGATGGCGACCGGACCGGCGTCGAGATCGAACACCGCCGCCGAATAGAGCGTATCGCGATTCATCCGGATGACGGTCTGCCTGGCGAGCGGCGTCGGCTCCCGGCGATGCATGAACTTGCCGAAGCCGCCGTCCTTGACGATGCCGCTGAAAATGAGATCCGATTCCGCGCGGGCGAAATTGTCGGGGGTGACGACGATCGGCCGATCCGGGGGCGACGCCTGCGCGCCGCCAAGCGCGCATAGCGTGAGCGTCACGAAAAGGGCGCGGGCCGGGAGACGGAACGGTCTCATTCTTGCGACGGGTTCGCTCGGGGTTCGCTCGCGCAGGCTAGAATCAATCATAGCTGCTCGCGGGTCAGCGGCTAACAGCGGAATCTGGCCATTTCGGGGAACTGCCCTTGTCGGGCGAACAACCTCGGCGATCGAGCGTCGAAACGGTTGCGCAAACGTTTCGATATGCTACCTTGGCGCTCAAGCAAAAGACGACCGCCGCCGCAAGGCGCGATGGCCAAGGGGCTCGGGAGGCGACGTGACGACGATTGCCGACGTGGCGCGGGAGGCGGGCGTCTCGGTCTCGACGGTCTCGCACGTCATCAATGGCACAAGGCGGGTTTCGCCGGCGACCGCCAGCGCCGTCAAGGCCGTCATCGACGCCACCGACTATCATCCCAACGTCGTCGCGCGGTCGCTGAAGACGGCCTCGACCCGCTCGGTCGGCATCGCCATCTCGGCGATCGCCAACCCCTACTTCACGGACATCATCTGCTCTATCGAGACCGAATGCGCCCGGCTCGGCATGATGATCTTCCTTTCCGACACCCAGGACGATCCGGCGCGCGAGCTTCAAGTCCTGACCGCGTTGCATCAGCGGCGGGTCGATGGCGTCATCCTGGCGCCAAGCCCCGACCCCGAGCGCCGCGCGCTCGCCTATCTGCAGGCGACGCGGCTGCCTTGCGTGCTGGTCGACCGGACGCTCGATCCCGCGTTCGATCAGGTCGGCGTCAACAATCGCGAGGCGATGCGCGAACTGGTCGATTATGTCGCCGGGCTCGGGCATCGCCGGATCGGCTATATCGGCGGCCACCCCGGTTTCCAGACGACGCTCGAGCGCATCGTCGGCTACCGCGATTCTCTCGCGCGGCTCGGACTTGCGTTCGACGAGCGCTATCTCGTCAATGGCGCCGCATCGACCGCGAGCGCCGCCGAGGCGACCCACGCCCTTTTGTCGCTCCCCGATCCGCCGACCGCGATCGTGACCGGCAACAATATGGCCACGATCGGGGCGATGCGGGCGGTGCGGGCGCGCGGACTTCGCGTTCCCGCCGACATTTCCATCGCCGGCTTCGACGATTTCGAGTGGGCCGATTGCTTCGAGCCGCGCCTCACCCTGGTCGCGCAACCGTGCGAGGAGATCGGCCGCAGGGCGGCGTTCCTGTTGATGGAGCGGATCGCCGCGCCCGAAGGCGCGCGCCGCACCGTCCGCCTCGACGCCGCGCTCAGGCTTCGCGACTCCTGCGGGAGGCCGCGATGACCGCGCCGGTCGAAGCCGCGCCGCCGCTGCTCGCCATGCACGGCGTGGTCAAGCGCTTCGGCGGCGTTCAGGCGCTGCGCGGCGTCGATTTCGACCTGCGCCAGGGCGAGATCCATGCGCTGCTCGGCGAGAACGGCGCCGGCAAGTCGACCCTGATGAACATTCTCTCCGGCGTGATCGAGCCCGACGCCGGCGACATGCGGATCGATGGCGCGTCGGTGCGCTTCGCCGATCCGCGCGCCGCCCAGGGCGCCGGCGTCGCGACCATCTTCCAGGAGCTCGATCTCGTGCCGAGCCTCGATGTCACCGCCAACCTGTTTCTCGGGCGGGAGCTGACCCGCGCGGGCGTGCTCGATCGGCCGGCGATGCGGCGCGCCGCCCGCTCCCGCCTCGAAGCGGTCGGGGTCGAGATCGATGTCGATCAGCCGGTAGGCGAACTCTCGGTCGGCCGCCGGCAGATCGTCGCCATCGCCAAGGCGCTGACCTACGCCTCGCGCATCCTGATCATGGACGAGCCGACCGCCGCGCTCACCGCCGCGGAAGTCGAACGCCTGTTTAAAGTGATGCGCGAGATCGCCGGCCGCGGCGTCGGCATCGTCTATATCTCGCACCGGCTCGAGGAGGTCCCGCGCGTCGCCGACCGGGTGACTGTCATGCGCGACGGTCAGATCGCCGGCGTTCAGCCTGCCGATGCGCCGCAGTCTCAGCTGGTGAGGCTCCTTGTGGGGCGTCCGCTCGACGAGCTTTATCCGCGTCGGGCGACGAAACTCGGCAAACCGGTGCTTCGCCTCGAGCATGCGAGCTTCGCGCCGCAAAACGCGAGGCCGGGGTGGCAGGCGCCGGAAGACGTTACGCTTGAAGTGCGCGCAGGCGAAATTGTCGGTCTCGCCGGGATCATGGGCGCCGGCCGCACCGAGCTCCTGACCGCGCTTTACGGGGCCGCGGGCGCCGGCAAATGGTCGGGTCTGGTCGAAATCGACGGCGCCCCCGCGCGTCTGACCTCGATCCGGAATGCGCGAGGGGAGGGGCTTGGCCTCGTGACGGACGACCGGCGAGGCAGCGGCCTGCTTATCCGCGACACGGTAGGGCGCAATGTCGTCTTGACGGTGCTCGAGCGAGTCTCGCCGCTGTTCCTCATGTCCCCGTCGCGAGAGCGCGCGCTCGCCCGGGAAGCGATTCGCGCCTTCGACGTGCGCCCGCAGCGGCCGGAGATCGTTGTCGGCGCATTGTCGGGCGGCAACCAGCAGAAAGTGGTCATCGCCAAGGAAGTCATCGGCGATCCTCGCCTGCTTCTGCTTGACGAGCCGACGCGCGGCGTGGACGTCGGCGCGAAGGGTGAAATCTATGCCCGGATTCGCGAGTTGGCGGGGAAGGGCATGGGCGTGCTTGTCGCGTCAAGCGAGATGCCGGAGCTTCTTGGCTTGTGCGATCGCGTCGTCGTCCTGCGAGGCGGGCGGACAGTGATGGAGTTTCCCGGCGGGGCGAACGAGCACGACGTGCTCGCGGCGGCCGAAGCGAACGAGGAAGCGGACGCATGAGTGGGCCGGCGACGATTCGCGACTCTTCAGCCGCCGTTCCTTCCGGCCGGCGCCGCATCGACCTGTTCGCAATCCTGGTCCGTTTCCAGAGCGTCATCGGCCTCGTGCTGGTGGCGATCGGCGGCATCATCTTCTCGCCACGCCGCCACGGCCTTATCCTGTTTCTCGCTCCCGACAACATGGCCAATATCGTGCGTGCGGTCAGCGAGACCGGGATCATCGCCGTCGGCATGACGTTCGTCATCATCACCGCGGGAATCGATCTTTCGGTCGGGGCGCTGCTCAGCCTGTCGAGCGTGCTCACCGCGACCATCATGACCACCGCCGGCTGGGGGCTGATCCCGACGGTCCTGTTCGTCGTCGCCTGCGGCGCAGCCTTCGGCGCGGTCCAGGGCGCCATCTCGACCCGCTTCCGCCTCGAGCCGTTCATCGTGACGCTGGCGGGCTTGCAGGTCGCGCGCGGCCTCGCGCTGGTCATCTCCAACAACCAGTACATCAACATTTCCTACGGCGACGGGCCTGGCCTCGCGCCGCCGGTGTTCGCCATTCTCGGCGATCGCCTCTTCAACAACATCGTGCCGGTGGCGACGCTGGTGTTTGTGGTCGTCGCGGCGATCGCCACCTTCGTGCTCAACTTCACCCGGTTCGGCCGCTATGTCTTCGCCGTCGGCGGCAACGAGCGCGCCGCCCGCCTCTCGGGCGTGCCGGTGACCGCGGTCAAGATTTCGGTCTACGCGATCACCGGCCTCGTGTCGGCGATCGCCGGCATCGTCCATGCCGGGCAGTTCAATTTCGGCAGCGCCAACGACGGCACGGGCTACGAACTGACCGCAATCGCCGCCGTCGTCATCGGCGGCACGAGCCTCTTCGGCGGCGCCGGCTCGATGGTCGGCACGGTCGCCGGCGCGGTCATGCTCGGGGCGCTCGCCAACGTGCTCCAGCTCAACAACATCAATGCGGCTCTGCAATTGCTCGCCACCGGCGCGATCATCGTGCTCGCCGCGGTTCTTCAGTCTCTCGTCCGTCGCCGCGAGGGATTGGGTCGATGAAACCAAGGCGGCGCAACAACGAGTTCGCGGAAATGGCCCATGCATCGCCGCGATCGCTGCCCGACGGCAGTCGGGAGCCTTCAATTTCAGACATGGACAACCCAAGGGAGAGACTCATGGCCTTTGTAATCGCGAACAGACCTGCGGCGTTGATGCTCGGCGCCGGAGCG
>JBAUXQ010000701.1:0-2427 GCA_049584355.1 Roseiarcus sp.
TCGCCCGGCAGGCGGTCGGCGCGCGGGTCCTCGTCGCGGAAACACGGCGCGATCTGGAAATAGCGGTCGAAGCCCGCCATCATCAAAAGCTGCTTGTACTGCTGGGGCGCCTGCGGCAGGGCGTAGAATTTGCCCGGATGGAGGCGCGAAGGCACGAGGAAGTCGCGCGCGCCTTCCGGGCTCGAGGCGGTGAGGATCGGGGTCTGGAATTCGAAGAACCCCTGCCCTTTCATCCGTCTGCGAAGCGAATCAATGATTTGCCCGCGCAGCATGATGTTGTGGTGCAGCTTCTCGCGACGCAGGTCGAGGAACCGGTACCGGAGCCGGGTGTCTTCGGGATAGGGCTGGTCGCCGAACACCGGCAGCGGCAGATCGCCCGCCGGGCCCAAAACTTCGATCTCGCGCAGATAGACCTCGACGTGGCCGGTCGACATCTCGGGGTTTTCGGTGCCCGGCGGGCGCTTGCGCACCCTGCCGTCGACACGAATGACGAATTCCGAGCGCAGTTTCTCCGCCTCGGCGAAGGCGGGCGAATCCGGGTCGACGACGCACTGGGTGAGACCGTAATGGTCGCGCAGATCGATGAACAGCAAGCCGCCGTGATCGCGGATGCGGTGGCACCAGCCTGAAAGCCGGACGTCGGCGCCATCCTCGGCGAGGGTCAGGGCGCCGCAGGTATGGGTGCGGTAGCGATGCATGAAAGTCGGTCTTTTCGCTTTGAGCGGCGTTGCGTAGACGAAAACGGGCGGAGGGGAAAGCGCCAAGTCCGCCGCCGCCGCGTAACGAGAGTGACGCGCTTTGCACGACACTAATAGGCTTGACAGCCTGTAAATTGTTACCCAATAGTGCCGTCGTTCACGAATTCGTGATCGACCAAGTTGGCGTCGCCGCCAGCGTCCCCGAGGCGAGCGCTGGGGCGTTCGCTGGTCCCCTTCGCCGGCCTCGGCAACGCCGCACACGACCGAGGTCGAAACGACCAGCTCCAGGTCGGCGATTCGCATAACCATAGCGTGGGCCCGAAATTCAGCGCCGCCTTCGGGCGGCCTTTTTTCGATGCGCACGGCTCGACGGCGAACGAACCGGCTCCGTGAACATGCTTTTGCCGGCCGGTCAGGCTGGATTTGAGCCGGCGAGCGGCCGCTAGGTCCATTTACTGTCTCGGTCAACGCAAGTACGCTCTCAAGCTCCGCCGCCGAGCGCCACAAACGGGAAGAGCCCATGACCGCTTCGTCAGCCATCGTCGCGTCGCCTGAGCTCGTCCGACGCGACGACGACAACGGCGTCGCTATCTTGACTTTGAACACGCCGCACAACCGCAATGCGCTGAGCCTCGCGATGATCGAGGCCGTCATTGCGGCGCTCGACGACATCGCCAATGACGACAAGGCGCGCGTCGTCGTGCTCGCCGGCGCCGGACAGGCGCTCAGCGCCGGCCACGACCTCAAGGAGATGCAGGCGCATCGCAACGATTGCGATCGAGGCCGCGATTATTACGTCGAGCTGTTTGCGCGCTGCGCGGCGCTCATGCAGGCGGTCGTGGCGTTGCCGAAGCCAGTCATCGCGGCGGTCGAGGGGATCGCGACCGCGGCGGGCTGCCAGCTGGTCGCCGCCTGCGATCTTGCGGTCGCCGGAGAGCATGCGCGCTTCGGCCTGTCGGGGGTGAATTATGGGCTCTTCTGCTCGACCCCGTTGGTGGCGGTCGGCCGCGTCGTGCCGCGCAAGCAGGCGATGGAGATGGCGCTGACCGGCGCCCTCTACTCCGCGCAAGAGGCCGAACGGTTCGGCCTCGTCAACCGCGTGGTTCACGAAGGCCGCGCGCTCGAGGAAGCCCTTGCGCTCGCCAGGACGATCGCGAACCACTCGGCCCCGACGCTGGCGATCGGCAAGCGCGCGTTCTACGCCCAGATCGAGCGGCCGCTCGACGAGGCTTACGCGCTCGCGTCGGTGGCGATGATCGACAATCTCGCCGAGCCCGATTCGGTCGAAGGCCTCGGCGCCTTCCTCGATAAGCGGCGGCCGGTCTGGGAGTCGTGACTTGCCGGCGATCGACGGCGTCAGCGACGACGAGGTGCGGTCGATCCTGACCAGCGTCTCCACGATCGCCGTCGTCGGCGCCTCGCCCAATCCGGCCCGTCCGTCCAACGACATTCTCGGGTTTCTCATCGCCAAGGGTTTCGAGACCTATCCGGTCAATCCGGGCCACGCGGGCGGCCTCATTCGCGGCCGGCCGGCCTTCGCCCGGCTTGCCGACGTCCCAGCCCGGATCGACATGGTCGACGTCTTCCGCAGATCCTCCGCCACCGGCGGGGTGGTCGACGAAGCCTTGCGCCTCGACCCCCTGCCTCGCGTGATCTGGATGCAGCTTGGCCTCGTCGATCAAGAGGCGGCCAAGCGAGGACGCGCGAAAGGCGTGACCGTTGTCATGGA
>JBAUXQ010000702.1:0-4307 GCA_049584355.1 Roseiarcus sp.
CAGGCGAAGCGGCCGGGGCCGCGGCCTTGGTGGGCGCGCCGGAACGAGCCTGGATCGCGGCGGCGAGGCCGGCGAGGAGGCCGTCGGCGCCGGATGGGCCGATCAGGGTTACGCTCGACGGCAGCCCGTCGCCACGCACGCCGGCCGGAACCGCAATTGCGCAAAGATCGAGCAGGTTGACGAAGTTGGTGTAGGTCCCGAGCCGGGAATTGAGCCTGACCGGATCGGCCTCGACCTCGGCGACCGTGTAGAAGCGCGGCATCGTCGGAACGACCATCGCGTCGAATTCCGACAACGCGCGGCTCGTTCGCCGCTTGCGATCGGCGAGCCGGTAGAACGCCTCGAAGGCCGCAACGGCGTCGAACTTCCGCGCGCTCTCGATGATCCCGCGGGTGACGGGATGGAGGGCTTCAGGGTTGGTCTCGATGAGCGGCTTGGTCGCCGCGTAGCGCTCGGCGACCCACGGACCGTCATAGAGCATGCGGGCGACCTCGGCGAAGGGCTCGAAGTCGAACTCGACGATGAGAGCGCCAAGCGATTGAGCGAGCCGAAGGTCTTGCGAGAACGCGGCTGATGCGACCTTATCGTCGAAGAACTGCCGCTGATCCGGGCGGGGAACGCCGAGCCGAATCCCGCTCTGGAACGCCGAAAGGGAGGGCTCATGGAACGAGCGGCTGTAAGCGTCCTGTTCGTCGAACGCGATCGCCTCGCGAAAGACGGTGAAGGCGTCGGCGACATCGCGGGCGAAGATCGAGACGGTGTCGAGCGTGCGGCAGGCGGGGACGACGCCGGAGGTGGAGAGAGCCCCGAGCGACGGCTTCAGCCCGACAATGCCGTTGAGCGCCGCCGGCACGCGCCCCGATCCCGCCGTGTCGGTGCCAAGCGAGAACGGAACAAGGCCCGCGCCGACCGCGGTCGCCGAGCCGGAGCTCGATCCGCCGGGAATGAGATCCGAGCGCAGCGCATTGCGCGGAACGCCGTAGGGCGAGCGCACGCCGACGAGCCCGGTCGCGAACTGATCGAGGTTGGTCTTGCCGATCACGATTGCGCCGGCGCGCTCGAGCCGCTCGACGACGAACGCCGAACGGCCGGGGCGATATGCGAAAGCCGGACAGGCCGCCGTCGTCGGCAGGCCGGAGACATCGATATTGTCCTTGACGACGAACGGGACGCCGTGGAGCGGCTTGCCCGCGGATCCTGACGCCTCGAGGCGCTCCGCAATCGCCAAAGCCTCCGCTTTCGGGCGGATGGCGATGAACAGCGCCGGATCGTCATGGGCGGCGATGCGATCGTAAGTCTCTTCGATCGTCGCCGTCACCGCCTTGCCCGCGGCGTGAGCGGCGAGAAGCGTTGCGATAGTGGCGGTCATAAAGTTCAAGTCCCTTGCCGGCGGCGGTGCGATCAGCATCCAACGAATTCAAGCGCCGGGCAAATTCCGCCTAAGCGGCAATTGCCTGAGCCAAACTCAGGCTCGGGGGAAAAGCTAGGCGGCCGCGCTCAACATTCGGGCGCGGCGCCGAAAGATGAGGCGGCAAACCCCAATGAGGTCAAGCAGGACCGCGCGGCATGGAGTTTGCAAAAAGCGAGGTTCGGGTTTGGCGCGACCTCGCGTGGACCTTCCGAGCATGAGGACGTCAGTAATGTCAGTAACGGGATTTTCTCGCCGCACTCTCCTCAAGTCCGCCGCTCTGGGCGCGGCGGGAGCAGCTTTCGATCTCGGCGCGCTGGGTCGCGCTTTCGCCGCCGCCGACCTGACGGTCGGCATCGTATACGTCGGCGCGCGCGACGATTTCGGCTGGAACCAGGCTCATGCGGTCGCGATCAAGTCGCTGAAGGAAGTGCCGGGGGTCAAGGTGGTCGAAGAAGAGAACGTGCCGGAAACCGACGCGGTTTCGAAATCGATGGAGTCGATGATCAACCTCGACGGCGCCGGCCTCATTCTGGCGACATCCTTCGGCTACTACACGCCCTTCGTCGTCGATCTGGCGAAGAAGTATCCGGACGTCCAGTTCCGCCACGCGGCGCCGCTCTGGAACAAGGACAAGGATCCGAAGAACGCCGGCTCCTATTTCGGCTATCTCAACCAGGCGCATTACGTCAACGGCGTCGCCGCCGGCCTTTCAACCAAGTCCAACAAGATCGGATTCGTGGCGGCCAAGCCGATCGCCAGCGTGCTCAGCAACATCAATTCGGTCCTGCTCGGCGCGCGTTCGGTCAATCCCAACGCGACAGTGCAGGTGATCTTCACCGGCGACTGGTCGCTGCCGGTCCGCGAAGCCGAGGCCGCGAATGCCCTGGTCGACGCGGGCTGCGACGTCATCACCTGCCACGTCGACGGCCCGAAGGTCGTCATCGAGACGGGGGAAAAGCGCGGCGTGAAGACTTGCGGCCACAATGCGAGCCAAGCGCCGCTGGCGCCGAAGGGCTTCATCACCGGCGCCGAATACAAGTGGATCACGATCTACAAGGGCTACGCCACCGATCTCGCCGCGGGCAAGACGCTGCCAAACTTCACCGCCGGCGGATACGAGGTCGATTTCGTACAGAACACGCCATTCGGCGCCGGCGCTACGCCCGAGGCTCAGAAAGCCGCGCTCGCGGCCATCGAGGGCCTCAAGGCCAAGAAGCCGATCTACGTCGGGCCGCTCAAGGACAATAAAGGCAAGGTCGTGATCGACAAGACCTACGACAACCTCGATCCGTTCCTCGACAAGATGGATTACCTGCTGGAGGGCGTCGTCGGCTCGACGACGTAAGCTCTAAGGGAACGAGCCGGTGTCGAATCCGCCCGTCGCAACCGGCGCGCCGCGCGCCATGGTCGATCCGGTCGCGTCGCGCGCGGCCGGGTCGGACTTTTCCGATCGGCTGCGCGTCAATTCGGAATATCTCGTCATTCCGCTGTTTGCGCTCCTTGTCGCGGCGGCGCTGTTCGCCGTCTTTCTGTTGGCGATTGGCAAGTCGCCGGCTGATTTCGTCGCTTACGTCTGGCGCGGCGGGTTCGGCACTGCGTTCTCGTTCCAGAATACGCTGCAGCGCTCGGCGCCCTTGATCCTGACCGCGCTGGCGGTCGCTATTCCGGCCCGCATCGGCCTCATCATGATCGGCGGCGAGGGCGCCCTGGTGCTGGGCGGATTCGCGGCCGGCGCGCTCGCCATTCCGCTGGTCGGCCACGCCCCCCCGATCGTCGCGCTCTTCCTCATGGCGGTCTTTGCAATGATCGTCGGCGCCTTCTGGGTGGGCATCAGCGGATTCCTGCGCTACGCGCGCGGCGTCAACGAGACGATTTCATCGCTTCTCTTGACCTACATCGGCATCGCGATCATGAACTTCTTCGTCGAGGGGGCGCTGCGCGACCTTTCGAATCCGAACAAGCCGTCGACCATGCCGATCGGCGACGCCTATATGATCGGCAAGATTCCGGGCACCCAGGTGCACTGGGGATTCGCCTACGGCATCATGCTGTGCGTCGCGCTCTATTTTCTCATGGCGCGCACGACCTTCGGGTTTGCGGCGCGAGTGACGGGGGGCAATTTTCGCGCTGCGCTTGCGCAGGGGTTGCCCGTCGGGCGGCTCATCGTCGCCTGCACGGCGATCGCCGGCGCCTGCGCGGGACTTGCGGGCTTCTTCGAAGTCGCGGCGATCCAGGGCCGCGCCAACGCTTCGCTGGCGGCCGGCTATGGCTTTACCGGCATCCTGGTTTCGTTCCTCGCCCGCCACAATCCGCTCGTCATCCCCGCGGTCGCCATCCTGCTCGGCGGGCTCGTCGCCTCGGGCGGCCTCATTCAGCGGCGCATGGATCTGCCCGACGCAACGGTGCTGGTGTTGCAGGGATTGATTTTCGTGGTCCTTTTGACCTCGGAAACTCTCTACGGGCGTTTTGCCATCTTCCGGCCTGGAAGCGGACACGACCGCAAATGAACGACGCCGTCATCACAGTCCTCATCGCGATGCTCGGCGGGGCGATCCGGGTGTCGACGCCCTTCATGTTCGTCGCGCTTGGCGAATGTCTCACCGAAAAATCCGGCCGGGTGAATCTTGGCCTCGAGGGCACGCTGGTGCTCGGCGCGATGGTCGGCTACGCCGCGTCTTATCACACCGGCTCGCCCTGGATCGGCGTTGTCGCCGCGGGCGTCGCCGGCTCGTGTCTCGGCGCCATGCACGGCTCGATCTGCGGGCTGCCGCGCGTCAACGATGTCGCCGTCGGCATCGCCATGATGCTGTTCGGCGTCGGCGTCGCGTTCTTCTTCGGCAAGCCCTATATCCAGCCGACCGCGCCGCGGCTCGGCTCGATCCCCTTGGGATTCTGG
>JBAUXQ010000703.1:0-7985 GCA_049584355.1 Roseiarcus sp.
GGCTTCGGTTTCAAGTGGAACATGGGCTGGATGCACGACACGCTCGACTACGTGTCGGAGGATCCGATCTATCGCCGCTGGAACCACAACAAGATGACTTTCGGCCTCCTCTATGCCTTCAGTGAGAACTTCGTGCTGCCGATCTCGCATGACGAGGTCGTGCACGGCAAAGGCTCGGTCATCGGCAAGATGCCGGGCGACGAGTGGCGTCGCTTCGCCAACGCGCGCGCCTTCTACGGATTCATGTGGGGCCACCCGGGCAAGAAGCTCCTGTTCATGGGCCAGGAGTTCGGGCAGACGAGCGAGTGGAACGCCTCGGAATCGCTGCCCTGGTGGCTGCTCGACTATTGGCCCCATCAGGGCGTGCAAGCGCTGATCCGCGATCTCAACCGGCTCTATCGCGAGACCCCTGCCCTGCATGCGCGCGACTGCGAGCCTGAGGGATTTCGCTGGATCGTCGTCAACGACGAAAACCAGTCGGTGCTGGCCTTCCTGCGTCGCGGCGCACAGAACGATCCCCCGGTCGCGATCGTCTGCAACTTTACCCCGGAGCCGCGCGTTGGTTATCGCCTGGGCCTCCCTTACGTGGGCTTCTGGCGGGAGGCGCTCAACAGCGACGCCGCTCCTTATGGGGGCTCGAACATGGGCAATTTCGGCGGCGTCACGGCTGAGGCGCGCCCGTCGCACGGCTTCCCGGCCTCCGCGACCTTGACGCTGCCGCCGCTGGCGACTTTGTTTCTCGTTTTCAGCCCGCCTGCCGCCGAAGGGGCGGCGTCCTGACGACGGAGTCGACGATGCCCAAGACGAAAACGGCAAAGGAGCTCGGCATTTCGGCGCCGTATGCCCGCCACGCCATGGCCTACGTGCTCGCCGGCGGACGCGGCAGTCGCCTGCTCGAGCTCACAGATCGGCGGGCCAAGCCCGCGGTCTACTTCGGCGGCAAGTCGCGCATCATCGACTTCGCGCTGTCGAACGCGCTCAACTCCGGCATTCGCCGCATCGCCGTCGCGACCCAGTACAAGGCGCATAGCCTCATCCGCCACCTCCAGCGCGGCTGGAACTTCTTCCGGCCGGAGCGCAACGAGAGCTTCGACGTTCTGCCCGCCTCGCAGCGCGTGTCCGAGACGATGTGGTATCTGGGGACGGCTGACGCGGTCTATCAGAACATCGACATCATCGAGAGCTATCGCCCCCACTTCATGGTGCTGCTTGCCGGCGATCACATCTACAAGATGGACTACGAAAAGATGCTGCAGCAGCATGTCGACACCGGCGCTGACGTGACCGTGGGGTGCCTCGAGGCTTCGCTCGAGGAAGCCACAGGCTTCGGCGTCATGCACGTCGACGAAAAGAACAAGATTATCGAATTCCTGGAGAAGCCGAAGAAACCGCCGCCGATGCCGGGCAAGCCGGACGTCGCCCTGTGCAGCATGGGCATCTACGTGTTTGAGACTTCGTTCCTGATCGACCTTCTCAAGCGTGACGCGGCGGACGCGAATTCGAGCCACGATTTCGGCAAGGACGTCATCCCCTACCTCGTCAAGAACGGCAAAGCGGTCGCCCATCACTTCTCGCAGTCCTGCGTCACGTCGAGCGAGGAGGCCAAACCTTATTGGCGCGACGTCGGAACCGTCGACGCCTATTGGGGCGCCAACATCGACTTGACCGACGTCGTTCCCGATCTCGACCTCTACGATCGCAGCTGGCCGATCTGGACCTACGGCGAGATCACGCCGCCGGCGAAATTCGTCCATGACGTCGACGGCCGCCGGGGTCTCGCGGTCTCCACGCTGCTCTCGGGGGGCTGCATCGTCTCGGGCGCGTCGCTCAGCCGGTCGCTCGTCTTCACCGGCGTGCACGTCCATTCCTTCACCACCGTCCACGAGTCGGTCGTGCTCCCCTACGTCAACATCGGACGCAACGTGCGGCTGATCAAAACGGTCATCGACAGCGAAGTGCGCATTCCCGATGGCCTCGTCGTCGGCGAAGATCCCAAACTTGACGCGGAACGGTTCCGGCGCACCGAAAGCGGCGTCACCCTGATCACCCAGCCGATGATCGACAAGCTCGCGAAATGAGCGAGCTGAAAGTCCTCTCCGTCGCCTCGGAGATTTTCCCCTTGGTCAAAACCGGGGGGCTCGCCGACGTCGCCGGCGCGCTGCCCGCCGCGCTCGCTCGCGAAAACGTCGAGATGAGGACGCTCGTCCCCGGCTACCCGGCGGTCATGGCCAGGCTCGCGGGCGCCGCAACGGCGCATGAGTATGCCGATCTCTTCGGCGGCCCGGCGCGCGTCGTCGGCGGCAAGGCCGCGGAACTCGACCTGTTCGCGATCGACGCCCCCCATCTCTTCGACCGGCCGGGCAACCCGTATCTCGGCCCCGACGGGCTCGACTGGCCCGACAATGCGCGCAGGTTCGCGGCGCTGGGACGGGTCGGCGCCGACATCGGGCTCGGCGCCATCGACGCGTTCCGGCCGCAAGTCGTTCACGCCCATGACTGGCAGGCGGCGCTTGCTCCCGCCTATCTGCACTACGCGGATGGACCGCGTCCCGGAACCGCGATCACCATCCACAACATCGCTTTCCAGGGGCACTATCCGGCCTCGATCTTCCCCGAACTGGGCTTGCCCGCGGGTGCGCTGACGATCGATGGGATCGAATATTTCGGCGGCGTCGGCTATCTGAAAGCCGGCCTCCTGCTGTCCGACCGCATCACCACCGTCTCGCCGACCTATGCACGCGAGATCATGACGCCGGAATTCGGCATGGCGCTCGACGGACTCCTCCGCACGCGCGCCGCCGTCGTCCAGGGCATCGTAAACGGCATCGACGACACGGTCTGGAATCCGGCCACCGACGCGGCGCTGGCGCAAAACTATAGCGCGCTGCGCATCGACATGCGGGTGCGCAACAAGACCGCGCTCCAGACCCGGATGGGCCTGGCGGGGGGCGTGAACCGGCCGCTGTTCAGCGTTGTCTCGCGCCTTTCGGACCAGAAGGGCCTCGACCTCTTGTTGGAAGCGCTGCCGGGCCTCATCGCCAAGGGCGGCCAGCTCGCGCTGCTCGGCTCGGGCGACCCGATGCTTGAGGCGGGTTTTACCGCCGCTGCGGCGGCGTGGCCGGAGTCGGTCGGCTGCGTCATCGGCTACGACGAGAAGCTCGCCCATCTTTTCCAGGCCGGCGCCGACTTCATCGTCGTGCCGTCGCGCTTCGAGCCTTGCGGCCTGACCCAGCTCTGCGCTCTTCGCTACGGCGCCGTGCCGATCGTCGCCCGCGTCGGCGGCCTCGCCGACACGGTTATTGACGCCAACCAGGCAGCGACGGCGGCGGGCGTTGCGACCGGCGTCCAGTTCTACCCGCCCTCGGCCGAAGCGCTCGATTATGCGCTCGACCGGGCGCTGGAGATCGGCCGCGACCCGGCGATGTCACGCCGCCTCAAGCTCAACGGCATGCGGTCGGAGGTCTCCTGGCGCGGTCCGGCGCAGCGGTACGCCGCGCTTTATCGCGCTCTCGCAAGGCCCGCCGAATGAGCGAGCTTCCGGCGGGCCTCGGCGTCGTCGTTGCGTCGAAAGGCCTCGAAGCGGCGCTCGTCCTCCCGAACGCCGAAAGCGCGTCGCTGTGCGTCTACGACGGCGACCGCGAGGTCTTTCGCGCGCCGATGGCCCGCGACGCGCACGGGGTCCTGCGCGGCCTTGCGCCCGGCTTTGGGGCGGGCGCGCGCTACGGCTTTCGCGTCGATGGGCCTTACAACCCGGCGCAAGGCGCCCGCTTCGACGCCTCGAAGCTTCTGGCCGATCCCTACGCCTGGCGGTTCGACCGGCCGTTCCGCCTGCACCCGTCGATGTTTGCGTTCGGCGACGACAGCGGGCCTTTTACGCCGAAGGCCATCGCCGGCGCGCCCCCGGCGGGCGAACCGGGATTCAAGCGCATCGCTCCCGAGGCGCTCGTCATCTACGAGCTCAACCTGCGCGGCTTCTCCCGCCTCAACCCGGCGATCCCCGAAGCCCAGCGCGGGACCTTCGCCGGGCTCGCCCACCCGGCGTCGATGACGCATCTTAGGGCGCTCGGCGTCACCGCGGTCGAGATCATGCCGGCGGACGTCTTCGTCGACGAACGCCATTTGCCGCCGCTCGGGCTCTCGAACGCCTGGGGCTACAACGCCGTCGTGTTCGGGGCGCCCGATCCGCGTCTGGCGCCGGGCGGCTGGGCCGAGGTCCGCGCGGCGACCGACGCGCTGCACGCCGCGGGCATGGAGGCCATCCTCGACGTGGTCTTCAACCACGACGGCGAGAGCGACCAATTCGGGCCGACGCTGTCGTTCCGCGGCCTCGACAACGCCGCCTGGTTTCGCCTCGATCCCCGCGATCCGGCCGCTTACGTCAACGATACCGGCACCGGCAATTGCCTGGCGCTTGACCGCCCGCTGGTCATCGACATGGCGATCGGCGCGCTGAGGCGGTGGATGGTCCACGGCGGCTTCGACGGCTTCCGCTTCGATCTCGCGACCACGCTCGGCCGCCGCGCGGAGGGCTTCGACCCGAAGGCGCCATTCTTCGAAGCCCTCGCCGCCGATCCGGTCCTGGCCAAGGCGCGCCTCATCGCCGAGCCGTGGGACGTGGGTCCGGGAGGATACCAGCTCGGCCGGTTCGGCCCCGCGTTCGCTGAATGGAACGACCGCTTCCGCGACGCCGCGCGCCGCTTCTGGCGCGGCGACGCCGGGCTGCGCGGCGAAATCGCAACCAGGATCGCGGGCTCGCGCGACGTGTTCCAGAACGCGGCGGCGCCGTCCGAGGGCGTCAACTTCATCGTCGCCCACGACGGTTTTACCCTCCGTGACCTTGTCTCCTACGCGCACAAGCACAACGAGGCCAACGGCGAGAACAGTCGCGACGGCACGGACAACAACCTCAGCTGGAACCATGGCTTCGAGGGTCCGACCGACGATCCGGCGATTTCAGCGGCGCGTTGGCGCGACGAGCGCAATTTGCTTACCCTGCTGCTCATTGCGCGCGGAACGCCGATGGTCTCGATGGGCATGGAGCTCGGCTTCAGCCAGGGCGGCAACAACACCGCCTACGCCCAGGACAACGCGACGAGCGCGAGCGACTGGCGCGCCGCCGACGCCTCGCTCATCGCCTTCACCGCCCGGCTGATCAAGGCCCGTCGCGGCAATTCCGCGCTGTCGCGCGACGCCTTCCTGACCGGTGCGCCCTTCGACACGGGCGGCCTTGCCGACGTCGAATGGCGCGACGCCGACGGGCCGATGACCGAGGCCGGCTGGAATGATCCGGCGGGCGCGGTTCTGGTTGCGGTCTTCGCCGCGCCGCAAGGCGACGGCGACGATCGCGTCGCGGTGGCGATGAACCGGTCGACTGCGGAAACAGAGATCCGCTTGCCGGCGCCGCGCTCCGGCATGGCGTGGCGGGCCGTCATCGATACCCACGATCCCGAAGCGCCCGAGCGCAGAATCGCGCTCGCCGACCGGGTGCGGATTCACGCCCGCTCCTCGCTCATCCTCGCCGAGGCGCGGACGGCGAGCGGCGGTCCCGGGTCCGGCGCGCCCGGCGCCGAGACGATCGACACCCTCGCCGGGGCGGCGGGGATCGCCGGCGAATGGTGGGACGTCCGGGGCAAGCGCACGATCGTAACGCCCGAGACCAAGATCGCGCTTCTCGCGGCAATCGGCCTCCAAGTCGGCAGCGAAGCCGAGGCGCGCGCCAGCCTGACGCGACTTATCGATGAAACGCATCGCCGCCGCCTGCCGTTCTCGCTCGTACTGCGCCTCGGGGAGCCGCCTGTCGCCCCGCTCCGCGATCTGCCTGGTCGAGCCGACGCCCGCATCGTGCGCGAAGACGGCGCGACCAGCGAATGGCGGGTCGAGGCCGGCGACGGCGTGCGCCGCGGCCTGCCCGACGGACGCTCCGTCACTGAGCGCGCAATCGCCCTGCCGGCGCTGCCGGTCGGCCGCTACCGGCTGATTGTGGATGGCGTCGAATGCGCGCTGACCGTCGCCCCCCCGGAAGCCCACAGCCCCGAGGCGGCGTTGCGCAAGCGGTTCGGCGTCGCCGCTCAGATCTACGCGCTCAAGCGCGCCGCCGGGGACGGTGGCGATCAGGGGATCGGCGACTTCTCGACCCTGGCGCTCGCCGCCGAGAAGGCCGGCGCCGCCGGGGCGGCCTATTTCGGCGTCAGCCCGCTGCACATGCTGTTCCCGCGCGATCGCGATCGCGCGAGTCCCTATTATCCGTCCGATCGCCGCTTCCTCGACCCAATTCTGATCGACGCGCTCGATGGCGCCGGCCTTCCGCGCGACGAGGCGGTCGACGCCGCGCTCACGGGCCTGGCGCCCGCGTTCGCGACCGCGGCCGTGACCAAAACTGTCGAGTACGAGGCCGTGTGGCGGGCTAAGCGCACGGCGCTTGAAGCCTGGAGCGCCGCATTCGCCCGCGCCCGCGCCGCGCGCCCCGGCGATCCGCTGATCGCCGACTACCATGCGTTCGCGAGATCGGGCGGCGAAGCCTTGCGGCGCTTTGCCGCCTTCCAGGCGACCGCCGACGGGGAGGCCGGCGAGAACTGGCGGCTATGGCCTCAGGCTCTGCGAGACGGCGAACCCAAGGCGATCGACGACACGATCTCGAGGCGCCGCCAGGCCTTCGAGTTCGCCCTTTTCTGCCAATGGCTCGCCGACCGTCAGCTCTCCCGGGCCGCCGAGCGCGCGCGCCAAAGCGGGTTGGAAATTGGATTCTATCGCGATCTCGCGGTCGGCTCGGCGCCGGACGGAGCGGAGTCGTGGGCGCACGACGCGACCCTCGCCCGCGGCGTCACGATCGGCGCCCCGCCCGATCCGTTTTCCGCGCAGGGGCAGAACTGGAATCTGCCGGCGCCGAATCCCCTCGCCGGCGCGCGCGAGGGCTGGACCTCGCTCAGCGCGCTCTACCGCGCCAACATGCGCCACGCCGGGATGCTGCGCATCGATCACGCGATGGGCCTCGAGCGCCTTTTCCTGATCCCCGAGGGCGCGAAGCCTGCGGAGGGCGCCTACCTTTCCTATCCGCTCGATGACCTCATCGGCCACATCGCGCTCGAAAGCCAACGCGCCCGCTGCATGGTGATCGGCGAGGACCTCGGCACGGTGCCGGAAGGCTTCCGCGACCGGATGACGCGCGCCAACATCCAGGGCATGCGGGTTTTGTGGTTCGAGCGCGACGGTCCTCGAGTGCGGCCGCCCGAGTCTTATCCGCCGCTGTCGGTCGCCTGCGTCGCCACCCACGATCTGGCGACGCTGGCCGGCTGGTGGCGCGGCGCCGACATCGCCGAGCGGCTTTCGCTCGGCCTCCTGACCCTGGCCAGGGCCGGCGAGGAGATCGCCCGGCGGCGCGAGGAGAAGCGCGGCCTCATCGCCGCCCTTGTCGGCGCCGGACTCATCGGCTCAGGGATAAGCGACGAAGCGCCGCTTTCCGACGCCATCGCCGCCGCCGTCCACGCGCTCATCGGCGGCGCCGGCTCGATCCTCGCCCACGCCCAGTTTGACGATCTCGTCGGCGAGACCGTCCAGACGAACCTGCCCGGAACCGACCGCGAGCGCCCCAATTGGCGCATCAAGCTCAGCCCGGACGTCGCCGCCGCCTTCGCGGGCAATCGCGCGCACGCAATCCTCACCGCGCTGGCCAAGGGGCGGACGTGAAAGCGAGCTATCGAAGGACGCTCCGGTAGGCGACTCCCGTCGGGCGCTCGGCGGTGCGCACGCGGCAAGCCTGCTTTTGTTGCTTTTGACGGGCCGAGGCCCACGATCTAAAACCTCCGCCGGCGCGAGCCGCCGGCATTGGAATCGCTTGATGAGTCTACGCAGTCTCGACGTTGAAGCCTTGAGGGCGGTTCCGCTGATCCGCGAGCCGTTCGAATATTTCGTCGTACCCGGCTTTGTCCGCCCCGAGGCGCGGGCGCAGATCAATGCGGATTATCCAAGGATCTCGGATGGCGGGAGCT